>JAJAYN010000502.1 GCA_026786225.1 Burkholderiales bacterium
GTGCAGTCGGCACCCTGTTTGCGACAGTTGCTTTGGCGCAAACTGTCGCGCCCAGCCCGGGTGAGCGCGTTTTCAAAACCGAGCAGTACAGCGTGCGCGCGGTTTCGGTCGTCGCCGGGCTTTATCACCCTTCGGGAACGGCGTTTCTGCCAGACGGGCGCGTCATCATCACCGAGCGCCGCGGCACGATGCGCATTTTTGACAGCGGCAAGCTGGTCGAGAAACCCATCGAAGGCATTCCGCAAGCGACTGAGCACGGCCAGGGCGGCTTGCTGGACGTGGCCTTGCACCCGAAATATGCGGAGAACGGCTGGATTTACTGGACCTACAATGCCGGTAAGCCGGGCGAATACGGTACCGAACTTGCGCGGGGCAAACTGGGCGGCACGCGTTACGCGCCGGCCATGACGAACGTCGAAGTATTGTTCCGCATGCAACCCAAATCGGCGGCTGGGCATCACTTCGGCTCGCGCATCGTATTTGATCGCAATGGCTACCTCTTCATCGTGCTGGGGGATCGTGGTGACAGCCCGTCAAAAGGCACCGCCCATCGCGCGCAACAATTGAACGACCATGCCGGCAAGAGCATCCGTCTTCACGACGATGGCCGCGTACCCGCCGATAACCCATTTGTGAAAACAGCCGGTGCGAAGCCGGAAATCTTCACGATTGGCAATCCTAATATGCAGGGGGCGGCGCTGCACCCGGAAACCGGCCTGCTGTGGGCACACGAGCATGGTCCGCAAGGCGGCGATGAAATTAATATTCTGCTGCCCGGATCCAATTACGGCTGGCCTGTTGTCACCTACGGCGCGAACTACGGCAGCGGTACCAAAATCGGGGAAGGGCCAGCCAAGGACGGCATGACCCTACCGTTGTATTACTGGGTACCATCGATCGCGCCCTCAGGGATGGCTTTTTACACGGCAAATAATTTCCCGAAATGGAAAGGCAATTTATTTGTCGGCGCCTTGGCGGGACAGTCGTTGGCACGCTTGACGCTCAACGGTGACAAGGTGGTTGCCGAAGAACGGTTGTTCGAAGGCAAGCTCGGGCGTATTCGCGATGTGCGCCAAGGCCCGGATGGCAATTTGTACCTGCTGACCGATGCCCCCAAGGGTGAACTGATTCGAATTGAAATCGCAAAGTAAGCGCAGAAACGAAGACGATTGCGGGCGTTTTCAAGCGCTCTGATTCGACTGAAAAAGCGAGTCAGATAAGTGGGTGGACTGGGTCCCAGCCTTCGCTGGGACGACGGCATATAAAAAGTAAAAGTCAAGCACTGGTGCGGCGTTCGTGCCAGTTTGTGCCTGCGAGGCCCACCAGGTATAGAGTTTTACCGATGGGAACTTCTCGAATCCTAATGTCCGTTCGCCCTGAGGTATCGAAGGGCAAACAGTACCGTGCTGAATCAATAGCTTTCGGAGCCAGCGCTTCGATACCTCAGCGCGAACGGAGGTTTTGAGAAGTTCCCCGTTTTATGCTCTCACTGCCACCGCATCGGCCCAGCAATTCGGCGTCTCGTACAAACGCACGCGCAGCAGCGTCAGCGTATGCCCAAAGCGGTCGTGATACGCATCCTTGAGTATGGCGAACGCGACCGTGACGAGATTTTCGGCTGTCGGCGCGACATCGAGCACCACCGTTTTGTGCCCTTGAATTGCCGCCAGAAAATCGACCATCACGCTGTCGCCACAATGCACCAGAAAGGCGTGATCCCAGAGGTCGACGAGCTTTTCCTTCGCTACCGTTTTGATGTCGCCGAAATCCATCACCATGCCGTCGTCAGCCGCACCTTGTTCGTTGACGAGGTCGCCGGACAGCGTGATTTCGATTGCGTAACGATGCCCATGGATATTGCGGCACTGGCCCTGGTGGTTCGGCAGACGGTGGCCGGCATCAAATTCGAGGCGGCGGGTGATAGAGATATTGGATGACATGGCGCATTTTACAGTGACTGCTGAGAGGGTCCGATGTCGCCGCAAACGGCATGCGCACAACGCCAGGGCTGCGCTCGTTTTTTCTCCGGCAAGTCGCTAAAATATCGGATATTGCACTGCACAAAACTCGTCAGAAATCCCTATGGCATTAATTGTTCAGAAATATGGCGGGACCTCCATGGGTTCGCCAGAGCGCATTCGCGAAGTCGCCAAGCGCATCGCGCATTACCAAGCGCAAGGCCATCAACTGGTGGTCGTGCCGTCCGCGATGTCGGGAGAAACCAATCGCCTCATCGGCTTGGCGAAAGAGCTCAATCCCGATCCGCATGGGCGCGAGCTCGATGTCATCGCCTCAACGGGTGAACAGGTATCGGTGGGGCTGCTCGCACTCGCGCTGCAAACGCTGGGCCTGAAAGCCAAGAGCTACACCGGCTGGCAAGTCAAGATCCTGACCGATAGCGCATTTACCAAAGCGCGAATCTTGTCGATTGACGACGCAAATCTGCGCGCCTATCTCGCCGACGGCTGCGTTGTCGTGGTGGCGGGTTTTCATGGCTTTGACGCCAATGGGAATATCACCACTTTGGGTCGCGGCGGTTCGGACACGACTGGTGTTGCCATCGCGGCCGCTTTAGGCGCCGATGAA
>JAJAYN010000503.1 GCA_026786225.1 Burkholderiales bacterium
CGAGCGCGCCTACAAAGCCTGGACCTTGCGCGGCGAGGGTATCAACGCAGGCACAGCGAAATTCAGTAATGCACCGGTCTTCGCCAACATCATGTCGCTGCGACTGGAGCAGGCCAACCTGCACGGATACGCGAGCTACACCGATTACGCGCTGACCGACACCATGGCCGGCAAGCACGCAGCCGTGTTCGATCTGCTGATGAAAGTCTGGGTGCCTGCAAAAGAGAAAGCCGCGCTCGAATGCGAGGCACTGCAGGCGATGGCCGTGTCGCGCGATGAAAAAATCGACATTGCCCCATGGGATTGGCGCTACTACGCTGAGAAAGTGCGGCAGGCGCGCTACGATCTGGACGACGGTCTGGTCAAACCCTACTTCTCGCTGGACCGCATGGTCGAGGCGGCATTCGATTGCGCGCAGCGGCTGTTCGGTCTGCGTTTTGTCCGCCAGCCTGAATTGAAGGCATACCACCCGGATGTGAAGATCTATGAAGTGCAGAACGCAGATGGCTCATTGCTGGGTGTGTTCCTGCACGATAATTTTTCGCGCGCCACCAAGCGTGGTGGCGCATGGATGAGCAGCTATCGGCAACAAAGCCGCATCGATGGCGACATAACCCCCATCATCGTCAACAACAATAATTTCGCCAAGGGTGCAGAAGGTAAACCGACGCTGCTTAGCTTCGACGATGCACGCACGCTGTTTCACGAGTTCGGCCATGGATTGCATGGGCTGCTGTCAAGCGTGTCCTATGAGCGGCTGTCAGGCACCAGTGTCCTGCGCGATTTTGTCGAATTGCCCTCACAACTGTTCGAACACTGGCTGTCCGAACCGGAGGTATTGAAGCGCCATGCACGCCACGTTGACACCAACCAGCCCATACCGGACGAATTGATGGCACGCCTGAAAGCGGCGCGCAGGTTCAACCAGGGATTTGAAACGGTCGAATACACCTCGTCTGCGCTGGTTGACCTTGCCCTGCATTCGCAAACATCGATGGCAGGCCTCGATATCGCGAAATTCGAAGCGCAGCAATTGCAGGAAATCGGCATGCCCAAACAAATCCTGATGCGCCATCGCCTGCCGCACTTCGGGCATCTTTTTTCGAGCGCCAGCTATGCGTCGCAGTATTACGTATACCTCTGGGCCGAAGTGCTCGATGCCGATGGCTATGAAGCCTTCGTTGAGGCCGGCAGTCCGTTCGATGCCGCGACGGCGCAGCGTTTACGCAAATTCATTTATTCCAGCGGCAATACGCTGGAGCCGACCGAAGCGTATCGCGCATTTCGTGGTCGCGAGCCATTGGTGACGCCGATGTTGAAGAAGAAGGGGTTGCTGGCAGAGGTTTAATCGTAACCACGGGGAAGCAGCGTTGCTCTCAATCTCTGAACGTAGGTACCTTCTTCTGCATGCTGGCCATCATTGCTTCCTGCATATCCGATGACATCAGCATCGCCGCATTCCAGGTCGCGATGTAATTCAAGCTGTCGGCGACCGAGTGATCGCGGGCGTACACAATCATTTCCTTGGTGCCGCGAATGGCCAGCGGCGATTTGGCGGCGATGTCTGCGGCAATTTGCATCACACCTTGCAACAACGCTTCCGGCGATGCGAACACCCGATTGACCAGCCCGCATTGTTGCGCCTCATCACTCGCAAACTTGCGCCCCGTATAAGCCAGTTCGCGCACCAGTCCGTCGCCGATCAGTTTCGGCAGGCGCTGCAAGGTGCCGACGTCAGCGGTCATCCCCATGTCGATTTCCTTGATCGAAAAATACGCGTCCGCAGAGCAGTAGCGCATGTCGGTACAGCAGATGAGATCGATCCCGCCGCCTATGCACGCGCCGTGAATCGCCGCCAATACCGGCTTGCGACAACGCTCGATACTGGTCAGGGCGTCCTGCAACGCGAGAATCGTGCGACGGAGTTTTTCGCGCTTCCTGCCTTCGCAGTCGTCGTCCACTTCGTCCGCGACGCCAGCCAGCATCGCCAGGTCTATGCCGGACGTGAAATGCGCGCCGTTGCCGCTGATCACCGCGACGCGCGCTTCGGGCGTGACATCGATCCAGTCGAAGGCCACGCCGATATCGCGCCACATGGCGCGGCTCATGGCGTTGGCTTTTTCGGGGCGATTGATGCGGACGCGGGCGATGTGTTTGTCCAGCGACAGTTGCAGGGTGTCGAAAACCGGGATGGGTTTGCCAATAGTCATGGTGGTCTCGAAATGCGTTATTTTTTGGCAGCGGCGGCCGCCGCCTTCAACATCTTTTCGGTGCCGACGTTAAAGAGCGCCGAGCCCGCCAGGTTTTGACCGCCATCGGTGACGAGCACGGTGCCGCTAACGTATGAAGCCAAGGGCGAGGCGAGAAAAACCGCCACCTGACCGATCTCATCCACCGTGCCCATGCGCCCCAACGGGATACCTGCTTGCAGTTGCGCCAGCGCATCCGGACTGGAGAGCCGCTTCATGCCTTCGGTGCCCTCGATGGGGCCAGGCGCGATACTGTTGCAGCGGATTCCGTGTTTGCCCCATTCGAGCGCAAGGTTCTTCATCATCATGTCGATACCGGCCTTGGCGGCGGCCACATGCACCTGGTAGGCATAAGGCATGTACGCCTGTCCTGCGGAAATAAAAATGATCGACCCTTTGGTTTCCTGCAATTGCGAAAACGCGGCACGCGACGCGTTGAAAGAGCCTATCAGGTCGATATCGATCACGGTCCTGAAACCATTTGCCGACAAGTGCTCGGCCGGGACGAGGAAATTTCCCGCCGCGCCGCAGACCAGCACATCGATGGGACCCAGCTCGTCTCTGGCCTTTGCCAATGCAGCTTCGAGCGCCGCCATTTCGCGTACATCGGCCACGACCGGGCAGACCTTGGCCCCGAGCGCACGCAATTCAACCTCCGCATTGTCAAGTTTCTCCTGGGTGCGGCCACATATGGCGATACTGGCACCCAGCGCCGCGAAATTCTTGGCGATACCGAGATTAATAC
>JAJAYN010000504.1 GCA_026786225.1 Burkholderiales bacterium
CCGCAGGCAGGCAGGGCGTGAAGGTGAGCTTGTCGACTTCCAGGCGCAGCCCCAACAGAGATTCGAGAATGAGCCGGTACATCCAGCCTGCTGACCCGGTGTACCAGCTCCAGCCGCCGCGCCCGGTGTGCGGTGCCACGCCATAGACATCGGCCGCGATCACATAGGGTTCGACCTTGTAGATCGCGACTTCTTCAGCCGATCTGGCATGGTTGATCGGATTGATCATGCGGGTCAGTTCCCAAGCACGACGGCTGTCACCCAGTGCTGCGAATGCCATTGCCGCCCATATCGCCCCGTGCGTATATTGCCCGCCATTCTCGCGCACGCCGGGAACATAGCCGCGGATATAGCCGGGGTCGAGCTTCGATTTGTCGAACGGCGGGTCGAGTAGCTGGATGATGCCGGCATCGCGGCGAACGAGGCGCGTATCCATCGAATCCATCGCCATGCGCGCCCGCTCGGCCCCGGCGGCACCCGACAGCACCGACCAGCTTTGCGCAATGGAGTCGATCTGGCACTCATCGTTGGCCTTTGATCCCAGCGGCGTGCCGTCGTCAAAATACGCGCGGCGATACCACTGTCCATCCCAGCCATGCGCTTCGATATTCTGTGCCAGGGTCTCGCGTTCCTTGAGGCAACGTGCGGCGAACGCGGTGTCGCCACGCAACTGCGCGACCTTGGCGAACTGCGCGAGCACGTCACAAAGGAAGAAGCCCAGCCAGATGCTTTCGCCCTTGCCATGTATGCCGACCAGATTCATGCCGTCGTTCCAGTCGCCCGAACCAATCAGCGGTAAACCGCGTTCACCGAACGTAAGGGCGCGCTCGATGGCGCGCACGCAATGCTGATACAGGCTCGCGACGTCGTCGGCGCGGCCCGGCAGGTCGTAGTAGGAATCGTCTTCCGGAGTTACCGGGCGCCCTTCGAGAAAACGCACCGACTCATTGAGCACACCGGTGTCTGCGGTCGCGAGCACGTAGCGGCTGGTTGCCAGCGGCAGCCACAGGTAGTCGTCCGAACAATGGGTGCGCACACCGCGTCCGGTGGGCGGATGCCACCAATGCTGCACGTCGCCTTCGCGAAACTGCCGCGAGGCGCACAGCAAGAGATGTTCCCGCATCAGTTGCGGCGCGGCATGCACAAGTGCCATCACATCCTGCAACTGGTCGCGATAGCCATAGGCGCCGCCGGATTGGTAGTAGCCGCTGCGCGCCCACAATCGGCAGGCCAGTGTTTGATACACCAGCCAGCCGTTGACCAGCAGGTCCAGAGACTTGTCCGGCGTCTCGATCTGAACGGCGCCTAGGGTACGGCTCCAGTAGCGTCGTATCTTTTCCAGCGCATCGGCCGCCGCTGCCGTTCCGCGATGACGCTGCAGCAAGCGCTGCGCGTCGTCGAGATTTCGACCGTCGCCAAGCCTGAAGATAAATTCGCGCGCCTCTCCCTCGGCAAGTTCGAATTCGATGTGGATGGCTGCACAGGGATCGAGCGCCGCGCCAACTTTATTTGAAAGATGCGTTCTCCGCATGGCGGCGGGATCTTTCATCGTGCCGTTGCGGCCAATGAATTCGGCACGGTCACAGCTAAACGTGCGGGCGGAATCGTCGACATCAAAAAAGGCAATATGCTCGGCGAATTCTGTGCTGTACGCGTTGCGCGCATACAGGGCGCCACTCAGCGGGTCGATCTCGGTAACGACGTGCATGGCTGTCTTGGCCTTGAGGTCGCCCAATACCCACTCGACGTAGCCGGTGACAGACAAGCGGCGCGCCCGACCCGAATCGTTACTCACCTTCAGCACCGAAAACTTGACCGCGTCCTCCAGCGCCACGCAAACCGTCAGCGCAGAGGCAATCCCTTCCTCGGTATGTTCAAAAACGCTGGCACCGAATCCATGACGCGTCACGTAGGGCGATGCGCCACCACAAGGCAATGGCGTCGGCGACCAGAAATGTCCGCTCTCCTCGTCGCGCAGGTAAAAGGCTTCGCCGCCGGCATCGGTCACCGGATCGTTGTGCCATGGTGTCAGGCGAAATTCGTGGGCGTTTTCACTCCAGGTGTAGGCCATCCCGCTTTCGGAGATGACCGTGCCGAAACGCGAATTGGCCAGTACATTCACCCAGGGTGCCGGCGTGGGTTTTCCGCGCGTGGTGGTGATGACGTACTCATGGCCCTCCGGCGAAAATCCGCCGAGTCCATTGTCGTAAAGCAGATCAGTCGACGGTGTCGACAACGGCTGTTCGCGCGCCGCGCTGCGTCTCTCCGGCTGGTGGATTCGCGTTGGTTTCAGGTGCGGCTGATTCAAATGCGGTGCCCGCGCATCGCTCAACGACCGTCGGTTGATCTGGTCTGCCAGCGAGCCTCGCTTGTCGGTGATGATCGCGCGCGCGACGGTCTCAAACAAATTGCGATCTTCAATGGACATATGTTCGGAGGAACGCACAAAAATCCCGCCTGGCCGGTCGATGACTTGTGCCTCAATACCGGCCGCAATCAACCCCATGATCTGCTCCTGCAGCATTTGCCGGTAACCGCCGCGGTCCTCGTTCCAGATCACCAGATCCACCACCAGTCCCTTGAGGCGCCAGTACGCGTGTGCCTTGACGAGTTGACGCACCAGCTCGATGTTTTCCGGGTCGCTGATCTGCATCAGCAAGATGGGCAGATCACCGGAAATGGCATAGCCGCACAGGCCCGATTGCGTGCGGCTGTTTTTTAGCAGCACGCCGGCATCGGCGCGTAACTGGCTGTTGGCGTAGACGACCGAATTTGCCAGGCGTGTGTATAGCTGCGCCTCGGCCTCGCTGGCATTGATTTGCCGTAGTACCACCTGGCCGTGTGTCCAGGACAGCTCAAACACGCGGTCTGCCAGCCGTCTGTCCTGATATTTTTCAATCAGCGTCATGGCCTGATCGCGGGTTTCGCCAATGCCCGAGACGATATCGACAATAACGGTTTGGCGCGGCTCCAGCGTGATCCGGCAGCGTATGGCGACAATCGGGTCGAGCACCGATCCCTGACTGCCCGACAACGATGCCGTGCCCGTCAGCGCGACGGGTGCCGCGGCGTTACGTCCACGACCGATGAACTTTGATCGGTCGGTCTCATATGAAGCCTCGCTCACAGCAGCACCGTGTACCGCCATCAAATGAAACAGCCACGGCGAGTGTTCGGCCTGCGAACGCGCTCGTCTGGTGCAGATGATTGCCTGTCGCGACGGAACAATTTCGGTTTGCACGAACAGATTGCTGAAGGCCGGATGCAAGGCATCAGCATCCGCGCGTGCGAGCACCACTTCTGCGTAGCTGGTTACCTCGATCGTTCGACGTGTCCGGGCGCGGTTAAAGATGCAAACACGGCGCAGTTCAATCGCGTCCTCGGGTGAGGCGACGATCTCGGTATGGGTGTCGTAGTCAAGATCGCGACGGCGAAATTCCGCGCGGCCTTCCGAGAAGATTGCTTCGTAGGTTTCGGCGATCTTGAGCGTCGGCTGATGGGTATTCGACCAGAACGCCCCGGTTGCTTCGTCGCGGATATAACAGAACGTACCCCAGTTATCGCAGGTCGAATCCTCCCGCCAGCGGGTGACGGCAAGGTCGCGCCAGCGGCTGTAGCCGCCACCGGCATTGGTCACCATCAAGTGGTAGTGATTATTCGAGAGCAGTTGTACTTCCGGCAGTGCGGTGGTCGCGCTGGCGATGAGACGCGGCGGCATCGGATGGTCGTTGGCCTTGTCCGTGAATGATGCAAATCGGACAGAGTGCAATTGCAGGGCACCGGCTTTTGGCACGCGCTCTTGAAGCAGCAACGTGGTTGCCTGGAACATCGGGATCGACACAAAACGTTTCTGCATCGGCTGGTCC
>JAJAYN010000505.1 GCA_026786225.1 Burkholderiales bacterium
GCGCGTACCGGCAAAATTGGCGATGGCAAGATCTTCGTGACTGACGTAAGTCAAGTGGTGAGGATTCGTACCGGGGAAACCGGCGAAGATGCCGTGTAGTCATTCAAAGGCTGGATGAAAACCCCGCGATTGTGTGGTAACTTATCGTTAACAAGTACTGAAAAAGTCCGCTCAAAAGTTCATCGGGGAAAAACAATGCTATTGGCTGCATTTTATGTTTTCGCAATTGTCTGCATCATTCTCTACTACACCGGTCATCTTAAGCGCTGGAACACCGAATGGGTTCTGATTGTTCTGGCCGTGGCAGTTTTCCCTGCGGTGTTGTATCTGTAACCTTAAATAGAATCGCAACGCGCATAGAAAACCCGCTCGATACAGCGGGTTTTTTTGTGCCCTCCGACCTATGATGTCCAAGTATCTCTCGTCCGCTTCCCCCTATCTCCTGCTTTCGCTGACTGCGCTGTTCTGGTCGGGGAACTGGGTGATTGGACGTGCGTTTGTGAGTGATAGCCAGATCCCGCCCGTTGCGCTTGCCTGGTGGCGATGGGCGATTGCCGTCTCGCTGATCACGCCGTTTGCGCTCCCGCAAATCCGCAGACATTGGTCGACGATCTGGCAGCACCGTAAAATCATTTCGCTGCTGGCATTGCTAGGCATGGGTTTTCATAATCTCCTCACCTACGTTGGCCTGCAATTCACCACCGCCACCAACGGTGTACTGCTCAACTCCGCAACACCCGTCATGATCATTCTCCTTGGGGTTCTATTCTTCAAGCGACGTGTGCCGGCAATTCAGTTGTTGGGCGTCGCGATCTCGCTGATCGGCGTGTTGGCGATCCTGACCAAGGGTCAACCGGCGTTGCTCGCGACGCTGCAATTCAATCGTGGCGATTTGATTGTGCTCGCGTCCATGCTGCTATGGGCGCTTTATACGTTGACATTGAAATGGCGCCCGGCAGGCCTGCCCGGCATCGCGCTATTGGCGGTTTGTGGCGTGATTGGCTTGATCGGGATGTCACCGGTCTATCTGTGGGAAATTGCCGGCGGCAAATCGATTCAATGGACTTGGGGTGCTGCAGCAGCGCTGCTGTATTTGGGTATTTTCCCATCTGTCCTGGGTTATATTTTCTGGAACCGTGGCGTCGAACAAGTTGGGCCGAGTGTTGCGGGGCTCTTCATGCACTTGATGCCTGTATTTGGCAGTCTGCTGGCATGGCTGTTTTTGGGCGAGCGCTTATTCTGGTTTCACTTTGCGGGCATCATCCTTATTTTTGCAGGAATTTATTTGACGACGCGCGCGACGCATGTCATTCCGCCCGCGGCAGAAGCGGTGGGCTAATGGACCTTATCCTCTGGCGCCATGCCGAAGCGGAAGATTTTGCGAGTAGCGATCTCGCACGACGTCTTACGCCGCACGGAGAGCAACAGGCGAGGCGAATGGCAACGTGGATTCGATCGCAACTGGGCAACTTGTCCAAGCCCGCGAGCCAGTGGCGCGTGATCGCGAGTCCCGCAGTCCGGACGCAACAGACCGCAGCGGCGCTTGGTATGTCGATGGAAACGATCCATTCAATTGCCCCCGACGCGCCTGCCGACGCGATACTTCGCGCAGCAGATTGGCCCCGGGGCGCTGCCAATGTCATCGTAGTGGGTCACCAGCCCACACTGGGGTTGGTCGTTGGGCGACTCATCAACGGAGCCGAAGGTTATGTATCGGTGAAAAAGGCGGCGGTGTGGTGGTTTCGTGAACGCCAGCGGGACGGCGAATCGAAGGTCGTTCTCGTCGCGATGGCCACACCCGAGTCAGTCGCGGATCTATAGCGCAAGCCACAACTTGCCTCGGCGCATCAAATGGTGGGTACCACTTCCAGTTTCATGCCAACGCTTGCCCATTCCTGCGCTTCCTGGCGCAGTTCGTAATCGGTCAGGCTATTGGTCTCCAGCCAGGCGGCATCCACGGAAAGTCTGAATTCATTGTTTACCTTGGCGAGCCCAAACCGTTTTGCATCGACATTTCGTCGACTGCGTGAGAGCAATACCGCCAGCCGGAGGCACAGCACTTTGGCCGCAAACGAGGGTTCGCGGGGTAAATCGCCCGCGACCTTGGCAATCTTGCCGCGTTGCGCCAGCACCAGCGTCGCAAGTGCCGCTTGTTCGCGTTTTGAGAATCCGGGCATGTCCGCATTGCTGATGACATAGGCAGAGTGTTTGTGAAAGCCAGCTTGCGCGATGTCGATGCCGATTTCATGCAATCGGCACGCCCAGGCCATTTTCTGCCGACGCTGGAATGCGATCTCGGGGTCGGATGATTCATGGATTCGATCAAATAATCCGAGCGCCAACTGCTTGACGCGTGTCGCCTGGGTTTGATCGACGTGATAGCGCTTTGACATGGCCTCAACGGTAGCGTCACGAATGTCTTCGTGATGCGTTCTGCCCAGCAGATCGTGAAGCACGCCGTCGCGCAACGCGGTGTCTGCCACCGACATGCGCATCAAATGCAGTTCCTCAAACACGGTGAGCATGATCGCCAAGCCACCTGGCAAGACCGGTACGCGGTCGCCCTTTAAGCCCGGCAGATCGAGCAACTTGAATCCGCCGGCCTTGATCGCCTTGTCGCGCAACCATTCAAGTCCTTCAAGGCTTATACCGTCCGCGGTGACACCGTTCTCGGTGAGAATGAAGCCGAGTGCCTTGGCGGTACCACTCGAACCGTAGGCCTCTTTCCAGCCTTCCTTGTGGAAACGCGCTGCAATCTGTTCGACTTCCCTGCGTGCGGCCAGCTGTGCTTCCTTGAGTGATCGTTTGTCCATCGCGCCACCGGGAAAGTAGCGCTCCGATTAACTGACGCAACCCATGTAGAGACTCTCCACGGCTTTGGGCTTCAATCGATGGCCGATGATGAATTCCGTTGAGCCACCACCTATGTCTACGACGAGTCGCTGGTGGTTGGAAGGTGGCAGGCTGTTGGCCACACCGGCATATATCAGGCGCGCCTCCTCGCGGCCCGCGATGATTTCGATTGGATAACCTAATATGGTTTCGGCTTCCTTGATAAATACGTTGGCATTCTTTGCCACCCGCAGCGCATTGGTACCGACGACGCGTACGGCGTCATTCGGCAGACCGCGCAAGCGTTCGGCGAATAGCCGCAGCGCCGCAAAGGCGCGCTCCGCCGTCGCAGGCTCAATCGATTTTTCGCTGGTCACACCAGCGCCAAGGCGCACTGTTTCCTTCAAGGCGTCGAGCGGGTAAAGCTGACCATTTACGACACGGCTGATTTGCAAGTGAAAGCTGTTTGAGCCCAGGTCAACTGCGGCAAGAGTGTGATGAGACATATGTGCAGGCATGGGTTTTTTTGACGTTGGCAGTATGTCACATGAAAGATGAGACTGGTCGGCGTCACAAAAACGTAATAGGCTATGAGTACCATGAACATAAAATCGAAGCGCACATCGAAGCAAAAATCCAAATCCAAAACGGGTCCCATGGTGACGAGTTCCGCGCGCCGGCCTAAGCCGAATGAATTATTCTTGAATCGCGAGATTCAATTGCTGGCATTTAACCGGCGCGTTCTCGCACAGGCGGAAGATCGCAAAATCCCGTCACTTGAGCGCCTGAAGTTCCTGACCATCGTTTCCTCCAACCTCGACGAATTTTTTGAAATCCGCGTCGCGGGTCTCAAGGAGCAGATCAAACTCAATGCCGGAAACCGGGGGCCGGACGGCAAAACACCAAAAGAGACATTTCGGCTGGTTGCGCAGGTTGCACACGAAATGGTTGCGCGGCAATACGCGCTGTTGAATGATGATATTTTTCCGACTTTGGCGGCGGCGGGTATCCGCTTTCTGCGACGTGCGCAGTGGACGCCAAAGCAGCAGGCCTGGGTAAAAGATTATTTTTTCCGCGAAATGATGCCGGTCCTGACACCGATCGGTCTCGATCCCGCACATCCGTTTCCACGCGTGTTCAATAAGAGCCTTAACTTTGCCGTCGAACTCACCGGCCGCGATGCGTTTGGCCGGGATTCGCAGCGTGCCATTGTTCAGGCACCCAGGATGTTGCCTCGCGTCATCAGACTTCCGCCGGGTGTGGCCGAAGGCGAGGATGATTTTATTTTCCTCACCTCGGTGCTACATCAGTACGTTGGCGTACTGTTTTCCGGCATGGAGGTACTGGGTTGCTACCAGTTTCGTTTAACCCGCAACTCCGATCTGTTTGTCGATGAGGAAGAAATCAAGAATTTGCGCCTGGCACTGCAAGGCGAATTGCCGCAGCGTCACCTGGGTGACGCAGTGCGGCTGGAAGTTGCCGACAATTGCTCCGAAGAAACATTGCAGTTTCTCGCCACGCAGTTCGAGCTTGAGGAGATCGATGTCTATCGTGTGAATGGGCCCGTTAATCTGGTGCGGCTGATGAGCGTGCCGGACCAGGTGTCGCGCCCCGAACTCAAATTCCCGATATTCGTACCCGGCCTGCCGAAGGGCATTACCAAGCTGTCAAAGGGCAAGGATTTCTTTGAGGTGCTTAAAAAGCAGGACATTTTGCTGCATCATCCGTTTCAGAGTTTTACGCCGGTGATCGAGTTCATTCAGCAAGCGGCGCGCGATCCACAAGTCGTGGCAATCAAGCAGACGGTATACCGCACCGGCACTGATTCGGTCATCATGGAAACGCTTATCGAGGCAGCCAAGTACGGCAAGGAAGTAACCGTCGTGGTTGAGCTGATGGCGCGATTCGATGAGGAAGCCAATTTGAACTGGGCGGCAAAGCTGGAGGAGGTCGGTGCGCACGTTGTGTACGGCGTGGTGGGACACAAGACCCACTCCAAGATGGCGTTGGTGGTCCGGCGTGAACAGGAGGAGGGGCACAAACCGGTACTGCGGCGTTATGTGCATCTCGGAACCGGCAATTACCACACGCGTACGGCGAGGCTCTACACCGACTTCGGCTTGATGACGTCAAACGAGGAAATTTGCGTGGATGTCAATCAGGTGTTTGTGCAACTGACCGGCCTCGGCAAGGCGACCAAACTCACCCGTGTCTGGCAGGCACCATTTTCGTTGCATGCTGGCGTGCTGGCGGCAATCGAGAATGAAATAAAAATCGCGGGCAGCAACAAGCACGGCAACAAAACCGGTGCACGTAGCCACATCATCGCGAAAATGAATTCGCTGCTCGAATCCGGTGTCATTGACGCGTTATATCGCGCTTCTGCTGCCGGGGTCAAAGTGGACCTGATCGTTCGCGGCGTTTGCGCTCTGCGCCCCGGTGTACCAGGATTGTCGGAAAACATTCGTGTGCGTTCCATCGTCGGCCGATTTCTGGAACACTCTCGCATTTTCTATTTTCGTAACGGCGGCGACGAGCGTGTGTGGCTATCGAGCGCCGACTGGATGGATCGCAATTTTTTTCGTCGCATCGAACTCTGCTTTCCCGTACTCGACGCCAAACTCAAGCGGCGCGTGATCAGCGAAGGCTTAAAGCCGTATTTAGACGATAACGTGCAGGCTTGGGAAATGGACGGTGAAGGCGGCTATACCCGCAAGCATCCCGCGCGTGGACCGAAGGCGGTACGGCGCAATGCGCAGGAACAACTGCTGGCATTGCTCGAGGTGGATGGCTAGATGACTGAAGCGACGCGACAGTCAGTCGATGAAATGTAGGTGGCCTATTGGTGCGGTTTTTCAGGCGTTTACGCGGATTAAACAACGAGTCCCGACAACTTAAGGCGCCAGCAGATAGGGGTGAGGTAACGAAC
>JAJAYN010000506.1 GCA_026786225.1 Burkholderiales bacterium
CATCGGTACGCGGATAGGTCAGCACTTTATGCTTTTCGTATAGTGCCTGAGCGAGTCCGAGCGTGGTTTTGGCTGAGAATCCAAAACGGGAGTTGGCTTCGCGCTGCAATGAAGTCAGGTCGAACAGCAGTGGTGAGGCCTGTGTCGTCGGTTTGGATTCTTCTTCGGCGATGCCAATTTTTCCGAAGCACTTGGTAACGATGGCACGCGCTTTCTTTTCGTCCCAGAGGCGCTCGGCACGCAGGTGTTCGTCGTCTTCAGCCTTCTTGAATTTTTCGTCGAACCAGCGACGCGGATAGTCACCGCCTGTCGCAGAAAAAATACCGTGGACTTCCCAATAATCTCGTGGGCGAAATGCCTTGATGCGCTCCTCGCGCTCGACCATGATGGCGAGCGTCGGTGTCTGCACGCGCCCGACGGTGGTGAGTTGAAATCCGCCTGACTTGGAATTGAAAGCTGTCATTGCCCGGGTGCCGTTGATGCCGACCAGCCAATCCGATTCGCTTCGACATACGGCTGCGTCGGCAAGCCCCAGTTTTGCTTCGTCTGGCAGGAGTGTTTTAAATCCTTCCCGAATTGAGGCCTGGGTCATGGATTGCAGCCAAAGTCGTTTGATGGGCTGCTTTGCTTTTGCGAACTGCACGATATAGCGGAAGATCAACTCACCTTCACGCCCGGCGTCACAGGCGTTGATGAGCGCGTCGACGTCCTTGCGCTTGAGCAATCTCTGCAGGACCTTCAAACGGTCTTCCGTTTTTTCAATTGGCTTTAGCTGGAAATACGTGGGTATGGCGGGAAGGTGGGCAAAGGTCCATTTGCCGCGTTTGACCTCTTCTTCTTCAGGCATGCCGATTTCAACGAGATGACCCACCGCAGATGACAGAACGTATTCGTCGCTTTCGAAGAAATCTTTTTGTTTTGTAAAGCCGCCCAAGGCCTTGGCTATGTCGTTGGCGACGGAGGGTTTCTCGGCGATGATGAGGGACTTGCCCATGAATTTCTATGCTTTTCTGGTGTTGGCGCGGAAGGGTTGCTGGTCCGAAAACCCGCAAAAGGGGACAAATGATAAGCAGGGTTCTACCCTTATCGCAAGCGCAAAGTCAAAACTTTCTGGAAATTCGCTTTGAAATCAAGCGCGCACGAAGGGCGCTTCGAAGCGATAGGATCAGCCAAGCCGTTGATATTTTCCGCCGGGCATTGAGGCGATAACGCCGTCGAGCTCAAGTTCGGTTAAACGTGCGATGAGCTGGTCGGCAGGCAGTTTGACGCGCTCGAGCAGGGTATCGATGGCGACGGCGTCGTAACCCATCGCGTCCAGCAGGGGATCACTTTCTGCATCGGTGACTTCATCCTGATTAGTCACAGTAGCAGGCTTGGCACTACCCCATTGCAACTCAACGAGGATGTCGTTGGCATCATCTACCAATTTGGCGCCTTGCTTGATGAGCTGATGGCAGCCCTTTGAGAGCGACGAATGAATTGAGCCTGGAATTGCGAACACTTCGCGGCCTTGCTCGCCCGCCTGTCGGGCGGTAATGAGCGAGCCTGAAGCAAGCGCGGCTTCGACGATCAGGACACCGCGTGAGAGCCCGCTAATAATGCGATTGCGTCGCGGGAAATTCTTCGCGAGCGCGGGCGTACCCAAGGCGAATTCGGAAAGAATCAAGCCGTTTTCGGCAAGTTCGTGCGCGAGTGTTTTGTTGCGCGCCGGGTAAACGAGATCGAGACCAGTGCCGACCACGGCGATCGAACGACCAGCGCCTGACAAGCCGCCACGGTGCGCGGCAGCGTCGATCCCCAAAGCCATGCCGGAAATAATGGTGAACCCGGCCTCTGAAAGACTGCGGGCAAATGCCTCCGCATTCTGCAAGCCAGAAGGCGTGGCGTTGCGACTCCCAACGACGGCGAACCCGGGCTTCGCCAATAGGTCACGCCGCCCTTTCAAGTACAGGATGGGCGGGGGATCGGCGATCTCCAGAAGGCGCGCCGGATAGTCCTCATCGGCGAGCGTAAGCAAGTGATTGCTGTCGCTTTTCAGCCATACCAGGCTTGCCTCAAGCTTCTCTGCGGATGGGCCCGCGGCAATGGCGCGCGCAACCGTGGGGCTGACTAATTCGTTTAGCGACGTAACCGATTGGCCAAAAATCGCAGAAGGCGCGCCAAATCGCGCCAGTAGCTTGCGTATTCCCTCACCGCCCAAGCCATGGATTAAATCCAGTGCGAGCCATGCCTCCGGCTCAGCGCCGGGCAAAGGGATGGGCATTTAAGCGGGCTGCTACGGCGTTTGAACGATGTCGCCGAGCTCTATCGGTCTGCGCGTGGACATGACGAGCGCGTAGGAGACTTTTTCGAACACGCGAAACACAAATACGAGCCCGTTGCGCTCATCGGGCAATTTGACGCTGCCACTGGATTGCGTGCCGCCGTCGGTTGACGTCGTGGTCCACTTATTCGCCTGACCGATGGGATCCTCGGCGCTTACCGTTGCACCTTTGCGCAAGGTAGCCAGTACGTGTCCAACCTCCAAACCCTCACGCTTGCCCAAATTCAAGGCAACAATCGAATACTGTGCCCCTGTGTCTACGCCATTGAGAACGGAGATAACAGTCCCTGCAATAATTTTTGAAGGTGGGCGCGGACTATACGACGGTACAGCAGTATCCATCGTGGGAGTCAATCGATCCCCACGGTTGATTTCCTGGGTGGAACGCAATATTTCGATCGTGGAAGTTTCACCAAAACGCAGGACTTTTGCTTCACCGAGATAATTGGCTTCGTAACCCAGTATTTCGCCTTCTTCGCCTTTAAGCACCTTACCGGGGCGGTAGATTTGCCATTTCACGCCCTGACTCTGCTGGAGGCCCAACGCGTAGGCGATGTTGCCAGCACCAATCACAACGCGTTCATCTTCTGCAGAAATAATTCTTGGTGCATTCGCGAGCGCGCCCTCTTCGATCACCAACGGCAGGGACAGGAAAGGCGTGATCACCCTCGATGGAATCGACGGAATTGCCTGCGCCAAGGTGTCCACGCGAACCCTGGGTTGCAAGCGCGAGTCGTCTCCGCCCAGACTACCACCGGATCCAAATGACAACCGGGGGTTGCCATAGGCGTCAAACGACAATTTGATGATGTCGCCTGGGTAAATCCAGTGAGGATCCTTGATCTGGTCACGGTTCATGTTCCAGATTTCCGGCCACCGCCAAGGTTCTTTCAGAAACCGCCCCGAAATGTCCCACAGGGTGTCGCCCTTTACCACAACGTATGACGCCGGCGCGTCAGCGGCGAGCTGAATTGGCTCGGTTGCTTTGCGGCTGGTTGTTTTACTTGCGGTTTGGGCCGCTTTGGATTCGCTTGTCTCGGCTTTTGCGCCCGGATTTGCCTGGCTTGAGGCAATTTGGGGAACAAAGCAGGCCAAAGCGATGACAAAGACGAGTGTGAGCTTGCTTTTTTTCATGGCGGATCTCACTTTTGTGGGGGCAAATCAGGATGCAAGGCAGTCATGTAAGCCTGTCACGCAACAACCAAATTTGCCATATGCGACGACTTCTACTAGACTTGCAAGTCAGTAAAGCGTCACAAACTTAAAGTCATTCCTCAAGATTCTGCACCTAATTTATTCAATTCGCAAGCAATTATGGCCATTCTGGACGTTGTAACCTACCCCGATCCCCGTCTGACCCGCGTAGCGGAACCTGTCAAGATAATCGACAACAAAATCAAGAAGTTGGTCGATGATATGGCGGAAACCATGTACGAGGCACCAGGCGTCGGCCTCGCCGCGACCCAAGTCGGCGAGTTGAAGCGCGTAATGGTCATCGATGTGTCCGAAGA
>JAJAYN010000507.1 GCA_026786225.1 Burkholderiales bacterium
CATTTATGCCCTGCGACAACAGGCGGAAGCAGCGATGGGCAGTGCAGGTGTGCGGGTATGATTCGTGGGGAAACCTCAGGGTCAGGTCTTTCATTATCACATCCCCATGCAATAGCTAAAGGGTCAGCGTCAATTTTTTGGAAAACAAATAACGCTGGCCCCTTGAGTTCTTTGAGTTCCCGTTTCCCCATTGGCCAGATGAAAGTGGTCAGTCGTCTTCCGGCGTACAATTTGGGATCGTCCTGCCTGACTACACTGTATTCGGGAAAGGATGTGTCCACATTAAGCGAAGGAACAAGCAATGACTGACCCGCGCAACGTAGCCCACGACAAGAAAATCCAACAAGAGAAAAAGCATCATGGCGAGGAGATCGCTCCTGGGGCAGACAAGAAACCGCAACCCGGGAAAAAGACGCACATGGAGAATCATTCGTCCGACGTCGCGAAGGTACCCGACGAAGCGGCGCCGGTGCCGACAGACGAGAAGGACTTGGAAGGGCGCCTGTAGTGTCGGAACCCATGGTCCCCTCTATTGTTTAACGAACGAATAGCGTTGATCTGTTGCATTCGGTGTCGCGCCTCGAGATTGCCTCGGTGGCGCGACAGCGAAACGCTGTTCGTTGGACGCCACACCAGCAAACTGCGCAGAATGCCATTCCACGCGCTTCCCCGGCACGTTTTGCCTGAAACGCCGCGTCAATCCTGGTGTTTCACTATTTAGACGCCTCCTGAAATTCCTCGGTATGCCATGTTGAAAGTAAAAGTTCTGCTTAACGCGCTTTGCACGATGGCACTTCTCGTCGGCTGTACGACGATCGCGGTAGCACCAGGCCGCAACGACACAATTCAAAATAGCGACGCCGATATATTGATCCGCAACGGCCGCATCATTGATGGGACCGGCAATAGCTGGTTTCTGGCCGACCTCGCCATTCGGGATGGCAAGATTGTGGCGATTGGCAAACTGGATCATTACAAGGCATCGCGCACGCTCGATGCCAAGCGCCAAATCGTCGCGCCAGGGTTCATTGACGTGCACGCGCATATCGAATTCGGCCTGTTCGAGAACCCGACCGCAAACCATTACGTGCATGACGGTGTGACGACGGTTGTCACGGGTAATTGTGGCGGATCGGCCGATAGTCTCGCCGAATTCTTCACCCGTATCGACACCACCGGTACGTCGATCAATGTTGCTTCGCTGGTAGGCCACAACACGGTGCGCCGGCAGGTGCTGGGTCTCGCCAATCGTGAGGCATCACCCGATGACCAGCGACGCATGGAGGCCTTGGTCGAGCAGGCAATGCAGCAGGGCGCGGTGGGGCTTTCCACCGGCCTCATTTATTTGCCTGGGCTATACAGCAGCACGGACGAGGTAATCGGTTTGGCGCGGGCAGCGGCGAGGCATCGCGGCATTTACGCTTCGCATATCCGCAATGAGGGGAATAAAGTTGTCGACGCCATCAACGAAGCGCTCAACATTGGCCGTGCGGCGAATATGCCGGTACAAATTTCGCACTTCAAGGTTTCGGCACCTGCAAACTGGGGACGTTCGCGCGAGACGCTGGCGCTCATCGAGCGAGCACGGTCGGAGGGACTGGATGTCACCATCGACCAGTATCCCTACACGGCGAGCAGCACTACACTCAGCGTGATGCTGCCGGACTGGGCCGTCGAAGGTGGAATTGATGCGATCGGAAAGCGTTTGGCTGACCCTGCCCAGCGCCGCAAAATTGCGGCTGAAATGTTGAACAATGCGCGCGAAAATAAGCGCCCCGATTTTAGTTACGCCGTCGTTGCGCGTCACGCCGCGGATGCATCGCTCAACGGCAAGAATCTGTCTGTAATAAATCTGCAGAAGGGCCGACCCGCGACGATGGAAGCGGAAATCGAAACCTTGCTCGATTTGCTCGTCGCCGGCGGCGCGCAAATGGTGTATCACGGGATGAATGAGGACGATGTACGTTTCATCATGCGTTATCCGTTCAATATGGTCGGTGCCGATGGTGGCGTGCAAAATGGCAAGGGTATGCCACATCCCCGGAGCTATGGCACCAATGCCAGAGTGTTGGGCAAATACGTACGTGAGGAAAAAGTCATTACTTTGGAGGAAGCAATCCGCCGGATGACTTCACTGGCTGCGCAGAAATTCCAGCTAAAGGATCGCGGTTTGCTGCGCGTGGGATTTGCTGCAGACATCGTCATATTCGATGAGACGCAGATTATCGATAAAGCAACCTTCGACGCGCCGCATCAGTTTTCGAGCGGTATCAGTTACGTGCTGGTAAACGGGAAAAGCGTTATCGATGCGGGCCGCCATACCGGAATTCGAAGCGGCATAGCGCTTAAGGGTGCCGGTTTTTTGCCGGCCGCCGGTGCGGAATCAAATATCCGCCGGTCAATATAATCAAAGGGGTCAGCGTCGAATGGCACTTACTTAACGCCGAATGACATATGAATACGTGAATAAAAGCAGGCTGACTCGATGGATGATAAGTTGGAGTTGCGAAACACCCATCGAAATCAAACGGGTCAGCGTGAATTGTTTTCGCAAATCAATGGCACCGGTACAACTTGTTTTCCAAAACAATTCACGCTGACTGCGCTGACCCC
>JAJAYN010000508.1 GCA_026786225.1 Burkholderiales bacterium
AGTGCCGGTCATCAAGCATCTCGATGGTATTTGCCACGTCTATATCGATGACAAAGCGGATATCGAGAAAGCGATTCGTATCGCCGACAACGCCAAGACGCAGCGCTATTCACCTTGCAACACGATGGAGACGTTGCTCGTCGCGGAAGCGATTGCCGACAAAGTGTTGCCGCTGATCGGTCGAATTTATGCCGACAAAGGTGTCGAGATGCGTTGTAATTCACTAAGCCGTTCGATCCTTGAGACAGCGGCAATTTCCGGGATTAAATCCGCGACCGAGGAAGACTTTCACACCGAGTATCTGGCGCCAATCGTGTCTATCTCGACCGTATTGGGCATTGATGAAGCGATTGCGCACATCGCCAAATACGGCTCTCAACACACCGACGCCATCGTCACCGAAGACCATGCGAGGGCGATGCGCTTTTTGCGTGAAGTCGATTCGAGTTCGGTCGTCGTCAATGCCTCCACCCGCTTTGCCGATGGTGTTGAATATGGCCTGGGAGCCGAGATAGGTATTTCTACCGACAAGCTGCACGCGCGCGGGCCGGTTGGGCTCGAAGGGCTGACATCGCAAAAATGGATCGTGCTCGGCAGTGGTCAAATTCGAGACTGATGCGGGATTGAAATCCTTTCTACTCTTTGGCGGTACGTTTGACCCAGTTCACAATGGTCATCTTGCGATGGCGACTGAGGCTTTAGTCGAGTTGGCCGCATCGCAATTGACGATTCTTCCCGCAGGTAACCCCTATCAGCGCGGTCGTTTGCCACTCGCATCAGCAATGCATCGGGTGGAGATGCTGAAGATGGCTTTCACCGGCATGGCAAACGTCTCAATCGACACGCGTGAGCTGGAGCGCGATGGCCCGACGTTCACCGTTGATACATTGCGTGAACTAAGGCAGACCCATGGGGACGACGCGGGACTGACATGGCTGATCGGCGGTGATGCATTTGCAAGGCTCGATAGCTGGCATCAGTGGCCATCGCTGTTTACGCTTGCCAATTTTGCCGTGGTGCCGCGACAGGGGGAGCCGCATCCATTGATAACAGCAAGTGCGGCATTGACTGCGCATCTCGCTGACAGGCAGACCGAAGCCTTGGCACTCTCGCAGTGCGCCTACGGAAGATACACATTGCTGGCGGCGATAGTTCCGCCGGTTTCGTCCAGCTATATCCGTAAACAGCTGAAAAATCATCAATCGACACGCGGTTTAGCACCTGACGGCGTTTGCGATTATATTGAGCAGCACAAGCTCTATGACCCACAGGAGAACAACTAAGTTGGCTACCAAAAAACTGACGACCATCGTTATCGATGCGCTCGAAGACATCAAGGCGCGCGATATCAAGCTGATTAACGTTTCCAAACTCACATCCGTTTTTGATTACATCGCCGTTGCCAGCGCTGACTCCACGCGACAGACCAAAGCCCTGGCGAAAAACGTCATGGACAAGGTCAGGGAAAGCGGCGGCTGGATATATGGCATTGAAGGCGAGCAATCCGGTGAGTGGGTGTTGGTCGATTGCGGCGATATCGTGGTGCATATCATGCAGCCTGCCATGCGCGAACTCTATGAACTTGAAGAGTTATGGGGTGAAGGCAGCCTGGAGTTTCCCAAACCAAAACCTGTTAAGCCCGCCAAGCCGGTCAAGCTCGCCAAGACCGCACCAAAACCTGTAGCCCGCCCGAAAACAACCGCCAAGGCAAAAACCACGGCTGTTGTGAAGGCCAAGGTTGCGGCAAAGAAAAAAGTGGCAACTTCAAAGAAGGTCGTGACTGTAAAAAAAGTCGCGACAAAAACCGCGACAGCCAAAAAAACGCTCACCAAGACGCCAGCCGTGAAGAAACCTGTCGCGAAGACGCCCGCTGCTAAAAAGCTGATAGCCGTCAAGCCCGTCGCCAAAAAACCAATGTTGAAGAAGGCGGTTGCCAAAAAGCCAGCTGCAAAAACGAGTGCTGCTAAGAAACCCGTTGCGAAGAAACCTGCAGCAAAGAAACCTGCAACTAAGAAACCCGCCGCCAAGAAGCCAGGCACACGCCGGAAGACTGTGAAGGCTTGAGAGTTTTCACTACCATCCTTGTTAGCGTTCTTATTTTCAAAACACCAGCATTGGCGCGGTGTTTGAGACATAAACGCCTTGAAGTCCGCGCCAATGCTGGTGTTTTGTATTCCTGTGGTAGTGAACCTTGAAATTCACCGTTATCGCGCTTGGCCACAAAATGCCAGCGTGGGTGCAGACCGGCGTTGAGGAATACACCAGGCGCATGCCGCCAGAAGCGCGTATCGAAATCGTCGAACTGAAACCGGAAGATCGCGTCGGCAAATCGATTGACGCGGTTCTAAAAAGTGAAGCGGTGCGGATTGAAGCCGCGATTCCGCGGCAGGCCGAACGCCTCGTCCTAGATGAACGTGGACATCGGCTCACAACCCGAGATCTGGCGCAGATGCTCACCGCATGGATGCGTGAAGGGATCAGCCCCTGCTTTATCATCGGCAGCGCGGACGGCCTTCATGCGTCGGTCAAACAGTCGGCGTTGAGGCAGTTTTCTCTTTCCGGCTGTACACTGCCGCATGGACTGGTGCGGGTGATGCTGGCAGAGCAGCTCTACCGCGCGTGGTCACTGACACAAAATCATCCCTACCATCGAGATTGACGATCCTGGAATTGATGACCGCCATGCCACCGCCATCCAACATTATTTATTTGGCATCAAAAAGTCCGCGGCGCCGCGAGTTGCTGAAACAGGCGGGCATTCCGTTCGAATTACTGATGATGCGCGAACAATCTCCGCGTATAGATGTCGACGAAGCGCCTCTGCGCGACGAATCCGCCCACGCCTACGTGCAGCGTATCGTGCTTCTTAAAGCAGCGATGGCGATGAAAGCGATGCGCGAGCGCCGTTTGCCACCGCGATTGATTTTGACGGCTGACACCACGGTGACGATCGATGGTGACGTCCTGGGCAAGCCAGTTGACCGGGATGACGCGATACGCATGCTGAAGCGCCTCGCCGGAGAGTCCCATCAGGTACTCACCGCTATTGCGGTGGCAAGCGGCGGCGAAGTGAAACATGCGCTCTCGACCAGTTTTGTTGCATTCGCTGCACTTACGGACGACGAAATCAAACGCTACGTTGATTCGGGCGAACCGATGGACAAGGCAGGTGGTTATGCCGTGCAAGGGTTGGCCGCCAGATTCATCGTCAAACTTTCCGGGAGTTATTCGGGCGTAATGGGGTTGCCGCTTTACGAGACAACGGCGCTACTGCGACAATGCGGCTTGCCGGTTTGAGCGACGCTGGCCTCGAAATAAAAAACCCCAATGACAGGCCAAAATGAATGAGCAAATACTGATCAACGTGTCTCCGCAGGAAACGCGTGTGGCCATCATGGAGCAAGGCGCAGTACAGGAACTATTGGTCGAGCGTGGATCCAACCGTGGGCTGGTCGGTAATATTTATCTCGGTCGCGTCGGTCGCGTGTTGCCCGGCATGCAATCAGCATTTATTGAAGTCGGGCTCGGCCGCGCAGCGTTCTTGCACGTGGCCGATATCTGGGCGTCAAACAAAAATGCCGAGCAAAAACCGATTGAAAAGCTGCTGCAGGAAGGCCAGACGCTGCTGGTGCAGGTGATAAAGGATCCCATTGGCAGCAAGGGCGCGCGCCTGTCTACACAGG
>JAJAYN010000509.1 GCA_026786225.1 Burkholderiales bacterium
CGCCATGGTTTGTAGTTTGGGGTCTTCTTCCGCTGGCGGCGCTTGGGCGGCCACTACCACGGCTTTTGTGCCCCAACTAGCCTTTGATTCAACAACCCATTTTGCATATTCGGCCTCGGACTTTACGACCACTGTGATGGGCATGTATCCATGCAATTTGCCGCAAATCTGGCTGCATTGGCCTTTGAATGTGCCAACCATGTCTGCCTTGAACCAGACATCTTTGATGAAACCTGGAATTCCATACTGATTAATGCCAAGCTGTGGTACATACCAGCCATGAATCACGTCGTTGGACGTCACTAGAAGCCGCACGCGCTTGCCAACCGGTACGACCAGAGGGTTGTCTACTTCGAGCAAATAATCAGCGCCCTGCTTTTCTGTGGGGCCGATCCCCGGTTGCCCGATCTGGCTCCAAGGTGTTGAAAGATTGGAGTAGAAGCCAAAGTCCTCTGCGCTGTAATCATATCGCCAGCCCCACTGGAACCCGGTGACTTTGATCGTCATATCAGGACTTGACGTATCTTTCATATCCAGAATAGTTTTCGTCGCGGGTACCGCCATGGCGATCAAAATGATGAACGGAATAATGGTCCAGATGATTTCGATCAGCGTGCTTTCGTGGAAATTCACATCGGGCTTGGCACCATTGGATTTGCGAAACTTGAAAATGGAATAAAACATAAACCCGAAAACAACGACAAAAATCGTTGCGCATATCCACAATAGGTACATGTGCAAGTCGTAAATTTGCGTCGCAATGGGGGAGGCAGGCTGCGGGATATTCACGTCATAGCTCGCCAATGCCGGCAAACTAATCATTAACAGTAAAGCGGTCAGGCTCGCCTTTACCGCAACCGCGGCCGAATTACTGAAAAAGTCTGTCTCTTTTTGCATACTAGGCACTCATCCGGTATATCAAAAAACTGCGGCACTCGAAGGAACTGCTCTCCGTGCCACTCCTATTTCAAAACACGCACCAGATTACGACATAGCAACTTCCGTTGCTCGTCTGAAATCATTTTCCCTATTGACACCGTCCTGCCTTGGTATCGCAATCCAACTTCCAGTCGCCCGTGTCGCGCAATTGCAGAAACACGAGCCCAAGCGGCGTTGCCTGAGAATCGTTCGACATGACCACACTCGCACCGCGCCCAGAAAAACTGCCGATCAGCTACTCGCACCCACTCGTAATCGCTGTCGTGACGCGCGATCAATTCAAACGCGCACCATAAAAACAAAACTTCGAGCCCGGCAAACGGTAGCACCATCCACGCTCCGATCGCAGCAGCCAAACCCGCCAACAAAATTGTCGTGCCTGATATCAATGCAAACCACAATTTCCGCCCCGTCGCCGTCAATGACCGGTTGGGCCGCATATCTAGAAAAAATGATTTGTTATCAACAACTTCGACTGGGTCTAACATCGCTTGCCGCACCCGACCAACAGGACGCAACTGCCTAACACCAAGCAATCCCTGATTTTATCGCAGCGTGAGTACATGTGGCAAGGAAACCGTTTTTTGAAACGCATTGTGGATGATGTGGATCGCTGCGACGTTTTAAACTATGGCTGAGCCGCTGTCTTCAGCACTTAAAGCATGTTTTTCGCAGCCGCGCGCAATCCGCTTTCAGAGTCTGTTTTGACGCCCGGCTCGCCTGATGATGATGTCGGTCCCGCAATCGCATAGCGCTCTTCTGCCCAGGCACCAAGATCGATCATTTTGCAGCGTGCACTGCAAAACGGACGCGATAAGTTGTCGATCCGATACTCCATCGACTTGCTGCATTGCGGGCACCGCACGATCTTCGACGTCATAAATTGCAGTAGGTCAACTCGAACTCTATGTCAGCTTCATAGACCTTGGCCCGCTGCACACTTCCGGGCAATATAAAGCGAATATTTAGCGCGTATTTGTTAGCACTAATTTCCGGGACGCATTCGAGTTCGCGTCGAAGAGTAAGCCTCAACATGTGTGCAGCACGCTCCATTGGAGTCTGTTGAAAGGTGCCACGGTATGCAATCAGAGGTGACGATTTTCCGCTTTCACGCAGCACCCGTAGCACAATGCGAAGCGCCGCTGCGACGGAATTCATCGGCAACCGCCAAGACTCAAGGTCAACTCTGCGCAATGCGTGGTCTCTATGCAGCCAATGGTGGTAGGAGGGCAGGTCGAACTCGCATATGCCGCCAGGAATCGCGGCGCGCTGCTTGATTGCCATCAACCACTCGTTCTCCCTAAGATGAAACCCGGTTTTTCCCGCAGACGCCAATAAGTCGGCGAAAGTCGTCTCGATTTCCGCTACCACTGCATCCAGTCTTTCTTCCGAAATTGCAGGATTACCGCGCAGTGCCTCAAGAAACAACCGCTGTCGATCCAGCTCTTGCAGCAGGTCTGATTTCAAATCTCCGCGTGACGCCACTTCCAGTATTTCGAAGATGCTAGAGAGTGCCGC
Organism: Burkholderiales bacterium; assembly: GCA_026786225.1. GTDB lineage: Bacteria > Pseudomonadota > Gammaproteobacteria > Burkholderiales > Usitatibacteraceae > UKL13-2. The sequence continues at coordinate 2,458 of JAJAYN010000509.1, forward strand.
CTGATGATCCAGCGGTGACACTTGCGCAATGAAAAAATCCAGACGGTCGAATAAATCCTCCAGACGCAGGAGCGTGCGGATGCGTTCGTTGAGGGGGTATTCGTAGGTGATCACTGGCGGATAGGTGGCATTAGTACAAATTGTGACGGATTGAGCTTGAGTTTACAAATTTTCCGTGTATAGGGTCTTCTCACGCCGCCTTCGCTGCCACGCAAAGGTATCGTGAATGAAGCTCCCCAACCTGAGGCACTAGCGTTTCAACCATCTTGCCATTCCAGATAAGATCATCCGCCAACTGCAAACGAATCGTGCGTGGGAGCTGTGCGTCAATGATGCGTCTTGCATCCAACGCATCGAGGCCCGGGCGACGTTTCACACGCTCCATTTGGGAACCGACCGGGCAATCAACCAGCAGCGTCCTATGCGCGCACGTTCGATAGGCGAGCGTCTCGAAAAATAACGGTACGACCAGCATCGTATAGGGCGCGCGTTCCGCCGCCTCGGAATGCAGGGC
>JAJAYN010000510.1 GCA_026786225.1 Burkholderiales bacterium
GTATCAGGCAGGGGTTGATGCAAACAAATGCCAGCCTGAAGCTGGCATTTGTCTTTGAAACAGGCATCATGTACTTATGGACACAATCAGCAACAAGCTTGAGCCAAAAGATCACGCAATCGGTACGACATTATTAGCGGGTCTACTTTGCTGCTCGACGATGGCGGCTGACGCATGGGTGTTGGCCGTGACGCCTGGTGCGCGAAGGATTTATCTGGCTGTGGGCAACGGCACAACGAATGCGGCCAATGCGACGATTAATCAGGTGAGCGTCACAGTGCCTGCGAACGTCGTGGGAACCGGGACAGCGCAGGCAATGACCAGCGATAGTACGCAGGCAAATAGTCCGTTCGACGGTTACAACGTTTGTGTGCCACCCAATCAGGTGTATATCGGCGGCTTTTTCCGCGAGCCAAGTACCACAGCAAACGTGGCGAGATTACAAGTCACGACGCCAGCGACGCTCACCAGCGGAGCGGATACGCTGCCCTTTACCCAGATCAGCTGGACCAGCACCGCACTTGGTAATGCCGCCGCGGACATCCCGGCAGGAACATTCAATGGTGCGACGTTGTTTTTAAGAAATATCACCTCCAATACGTACGTTGAAAACTGTCACACCTTTACGTACGCCAATACCAATCTTGTCGCGGCCGGCGTCTACAGCGGGCGTGCGACCTATACGCTGGCAACACCGTGAACCTCAAGCTGCACGCGGCGCCGATGGCGGGACAGCGATTCCTTAACTCGGCACTGATGGTGGCCGTTGCTGGCGTACTCGTTTTCGCAATTAGCACATCGAGTAACGGCAAGTCCATGCCGGCTTTAATCGACGATTCTGCAACGGTCGTGCTGGACGCCACGCCGACCATGAATTGGCGTTCGGTCACGCCCAAGAGTCGTGACAATGCGATTGTCGGACGCACCCGCGTGAATGTGAAGTTGGCGACCACGCCGTGGCTGGGAAAATCCGGCAGAATTTATATGGTGTTGCCGGCAGAGTCGACGGGCTCCATCAAAATTGCATGGCGTGGCAATGGCTTGTTGCTTGACGGCCAACTCGTGCCAGGTGGTCGCACACTGGTTTACAGCGGTACGATCCGCGAGAAACGCATGGAAGATGTACTTGACGTGAGAATCGAAGCCGATGGCGTACGCTTGAGCAATGTTCAGCAGCTCAGGTTTCATTTTGAAATTGATGTGGAGTAACAGTCATATGTCAACACCCGCGAGCAAATCCCTATTTGGTGCGATCGGTCCATTTGCGATTTTCGCGGGCGCGCTCGTGTGTGCAATCGCCATGTCGTCGACGGCGCTACACGCCCAAGGGTTTTCGGCTGTTATTTCGCCGCCGCGGTTCGAGGTGCTGCTACAGCCCGGTAAAACCAGCCGCCAGGTGATCGAGATCACCCATGTCTCAAGTCAGAGCGGCAAGTATCGTGTCTATACCAACGACTGGTCGCTAGGCGAGGACGGCAACGCTGTGTTCACAGAGGAGCTCGCGCCAAACAGTTGCCGCCCGTGGGTGGCGCTGGAGAAGCGCGAATTGTCCCTGGGCGCAAACGGCAAGATCCGGTTTCGCTTCGAGATTTCCGCACCGCCTGATGCGGTTTCCATGGAATGCCGCTTCGGGATCATGATCGAGGGGCTGGAGCAGGTCATCAAGACCGAGGGGTCGTTGAGTTTTCCTGTCAGCGGACGCGTTGGCGTAATCGTATACGCAACTGTCGGTGATGCCCGGCCCAAACTGGAGATTACCAATATGGGCGCGGGTCTGCATGAAGGAAACCTGGTACCGCAGTTACAGGTAAGCAATTCGGGCAATGCGCATGGCCGCCTGGGTGGATTTGTTTCCGGCGTGGATGCAACCGGCCAGAAAATAGACTTCGTCCCTGAAGCCTTGCCGATTCTGCCTGCAAGAACGCGCATCATTCCGCTCGTTGCCAGTGTTCCCGGGGGTGCAGCAGTCAAAGTGACTTATCCGTTGACCGTCAAAGGTAACCTGGAATGGAGCGACCAGAAAACCGCGATCGACTTCCGTTTCGACGCGCCGGCCAGTAAGGCTGCACCAACATCAACAACCTTACTGCCTGCGCCGAAGGCACCGCCCCTTGTTCCGGGTCCCGCCGCGAAATAGTCTGCGGCGGATCCGGAGCCACCGCAGTCTTTCGCGCGTGGTTGTGCCTCTGGCCACGATGCTCTGGCTGGCCACGACTCCCGTCCATGCCCAGCAAAGCCCTGCAGCCGATGCATCCGTAGCGGATGCAAAGAAAGTGCCAGCTCCCTATGTAGATCGGGTAATGGAGGGGGTGTCAACGGATACGAGTGATGAGTCAATTGCTGAATACGATGCCAGCGGTTGGCCGCGCGGCATTTCGCTGCAACTCACGCGCAATTTTCAGTCGTCGCAAAACGCGTCGGCGTCGTCACGTAATGTTCGCACCGACACGCAGGGCATCCAGCTCGATGCGTATGTGGATACGCCAAATTTTGGTTCCTTTTCCTTGCATGCACTCTCGCTGGGTGGAAGTAATACAACGGGGCTTACAAGCTGGAGCGTGCGGCAGAAGGGTCTACCTTTCGATGGTGGCTGGCGCGTGGACAATGCGCTCGGCACGACCAACCTGCTCGTACCTGAACTCGCGCGAAGAAACAGTCGGCTAACGCTGCCTTCAACGCAGGTACTGGGCGGCTCAACGATATGGCGCAATGAAGGTGGCGGCAACGCGTTGACGCTTGGCGCCAGCGCTGGTGAACCCGGACGCTTCGAAGGCTTTCCGCAATCGCGCTTCGTCGGCTTGGGCGGGCGCGTAAACAGTCTGTACGCGCAGACTACGCAGGGCGAGTGGAGCGTTGCCGCTGCGGTCGCGCATGGGAGCGGCATTCTTCCTGAAATCGCCTCGCAGGATGGAGATGCGGCACGCATCAGTCCTCGCGGCACCTATGTCAGCATCGCCAAAGGCGACTTGTTGACGGGCGCCAGTTGGCAGGCGAGCGCCATAGGTTCCAGCAGCGCGGGTATTGACGCGACGGGGCTATGGGCGGATGCCTTGTGGCGTGATGGCGGGCATCGGCATCAGGCATCGATTTTCCGTTATACCGAAGGATTGACCTGGATAGACCGGCCCCTCGCAGCCGATTTGCAGGGTGCCAGCTATCGTTACGATTACACCGCATTGCGTTGGGATGTATCGGCAAATATCGAATCGTTTACCAGCGTGTCGGGAAAAAATCCTAGCGGATGGTATGGAAGCGCCAGTGTGCGACGGTTGTTGGGGGAGGGCGTCTCTACCGGCGGTGGATTTGCGGCGAGAAGTTTCGGCGTGACGGGTGCTTCGGCCTTTGGCTATTTGCAATGGCGTAATTCACTGGGTATGTCTCGCGCGCAAATAGACGCAGCGTCCACACAGGGTGGCGACAGTAGCCAGGCGCTGACGTTTGATCACTCCTTTTACACAGAGGATGGCCTTTCCTTGTCAACGTCGCTGAGTCTTGAGCGCTTGCAGCCGACCACGTCAATGCTTGAAGCGCCGAGGCCACGCGAGCGTGCGGCCACGCTGGGATTCAATGGGCGCGCCGTACTGACCAATAGCGTGTCGGCGCAAGGCAGTTTGCGTGCGCGCAGCGTCGCAGGTGGTGGCATCAAC
>JAJAYN010000511.1 GCA_026786225.1 Burkholderiales bacterium
AGCTGCGCCTGCCGCCGCTGCGTGAGCGGCGCGAGGACATTCCGCTGCTGGTCGCACATTTCTTCGCGCAGATGGGGCCGCGCTATCAGCGCGAGGGCAGTAAGCTGTCGCCTGCCGCGCTGCGCGTGTTGTCGCAACAGCCATGGCCGGGCAATGTCAGGCAATTGCAAAACGTGATCGAAAAATGTCTGGCCCTGGGCACCGATGCCGCGATTCCCGATGCGCTCATTGACCGTGCGGTAAAGGCATCGACGGAAGAGTTCATTTCGTTCGATGAGGCAAGGCGTGATTTTGAGCGCGACTATCTGGTTAATCTATTGAAGGTCACGCAGGGCAACGTCTCGGAAGCGGCCAAACTGGCCAAGCGCAATCGCAGCGATTTTTACTCGCTGTTGAATCGCCACGAGATCGACGCCCAAACTTTTAAAGGCGACTGATCGCCGCCGTTGTCCGCCGGTGTTGGGCTTGGCCGACAAAATTTTGCGTTGTGAATCAACGGTTTGCCCCGCAACCCGCGATGGGTGTTGGCGTTTGCCAACACGTGCAGGTGCCCAGCAAGCCGCTAAATTTACGCAAGCGATTGATTTTTAATGATGTTTTGGATTGGCACGGTTGCTGCTGATAGGAGGTTGTCCGTAAAACAATCGAGAGCCACAAATGTTTGATCACCAAATCCCAGTCAATCACAACCACGCCTTCAGCGAAGTCTTTCGGCTGCTGTTGCGTCTCGCCAGTGGGCTCACACGAAGCGTGACGCAGGTCTTCACGCTGCCGCGCGCGGAAGACTATGTGGCTGCCATGGTCGCTGCTTCGCGCCAGCGCGGCGAGGCCACCTGTGACTGGCTCGCTTCTGCAAATACATCGCCCCGAAATTAATCACCAACCCAAAAAACCCAGAGGAAAATTCATGACCAATCACCATTTTGTTTACGTGCAGAGATCCTTCGAAGCCATTCGCCCGATCGCGCCCGTTGCGGCGGATTTGTTTTACGCCAAGCTGTTCGATCTCGATCCCAGCCTGCGTAGCATGTTCAAGGGCGACATGAAGCGCCAGGGCGCACTGCTGATGACGATGCTGAGTGCCGCCGTCGAAGGTCTGGATGACCTGGATTCGCTGGTGCCGACGGTCAAAAAACTAGGCGCGCGCCACGTCGGCTATGGCGTAATCGATATGCATTACGCCACCGTCGGCAATGCGCTCATTTACACACTCGAGGCCGCACTCGGTGCCGAATTCACTTCCGATGTACGCGATGCCTGGTTGGCGGTCTATAGCCTGCTCACCAATGTGATGAAGCAGGGCGCCGAAGAAGCCAATCTGGCCATTGCCGCATAAACATTACCGCCAAAAGTTTTTTGCATCACCTTTTTGTACGCCTTTTTTGCACCCCTTTTTGCACCCCCTATGCACCGCGGCCCAGGCCGCGGTTTTTTTGTAGGGTTTTTCTGACGCGGTTTTCAGTGCAGCGACCCCGTATCTCGCCATCTGTGCCTACACGTGGTCACTAGCCAAATTGCTATGGTGTGCTTATCGAAATTTGGCCCATACAAAATGCAAGCGTTCACTGAGGCTTTGAAGAGGCGCGCCATGAGCACAACCTTCCCGCTATCCAGATTACTCATTTCCGCAGCCATGCTCGCTGCAGCTACCGCCGCGCGCGCAGAAGCGCCCCCACTTGCTGCGACGGTCGTGCTGATTACGCCGACGATGATTCGTGAAGCCTCACAGGTCGCGCCGCAACCCAGGAACGTAGCAAACGGATCACGCGACGTCTACCGGCCCAATGAATTGTTTCACGAGCCGCCCAGGAATGTGGACCAGATTCCAAACGGTTGCGGCCAGACCAAGGGTTCGCTCTGCTACGACTACCGTACCGGCAGCACCGTCTACCGGCCCACACGCGCGCTGTTACCAAACATTCCGGGTATGACGCCGCACAATCTTGCGGTCCGTCGTGACAAGATCGTGGCGCAATACACCTTCAAGTGAGATTTTCGTTCGCGGTTGGCGCCAGCGTATCCGGTACACCGTAAATTACGCCAACGCGTGGACTCTATTCAGGAACTGCACGACAGTGCCGAACATCCCGCCTTGTGCCGCGCCCATTCTGGCCGTCGTGCTGCAAGGTCATCGTGCTCGGGTTGGTCATCGTAAGGTCGTTGCAATACCTTCATCAATCGGTCCAGCACACGCGCGTCACCGGCAGCGAGCGCGTCGATGGCCTGCTGCGCGAGATAGTTGCGCAGTACGTACTTCGGATTTGCCTGATTCATTGTCGCGCGCCGCGTGGCATCCGGCACGTCATCGCGTCGCACGCGCTGGCAATATTGCCGCAGCCAGTTCGCCAGACGCTCACCCGCCAGGCCGGCCACCGCGTCCTGGTCGTAAAACGCCTTCGCGAGTGGTGCGACCAACGCCGCGTTATCGACCAAAACCGCCATCGGTACATCTGCCAGGCCGCGAAAGAACAGCGTCATGTCGGTCTCGACCTGCAGCAGGACGTCCATTAATTCGGCGAGGAGCGCTTCATCATCGGGTAAGGAAATCTCCGTCCAACCGAGCTTGGTGGCAAGCATTTGGCGCGCCGTGCGATTGAAAGTCGCTTCAAAAACACCGAGCCCGCGCACCAGCGCTGCTTCATCGCTGATCAGCGGATGCAGCGCACTGGCCAGGCGCGTCAAATTCCAGTGCGCGATCTGTGGCTGGCTGCCGTAACGGTAGCGGCGCCCTTCGGCATCAGTGGTGTTGGGTGTCCAGTTCGGATCAAAGCCCTCCAGCCAGCCGTAGGGACCATAGTCGATCGTGAGCCCGAGGATCGACATATTGTCGGTATTCATCACGCCGTGTACAAAGCCCACCCGCATCCAGTGCGCCACCATCATCGCGGTGCGCCGGCAGATCTCCTCGAACCATTCGGCATAGATCTCAGGCGCAGGCGTGGAAGCAAGTGCGGGAAAGTGGGTGCGGATGACGTAGTCGGCCAGTTGCTTCAGTAGTTCGAATTCCTTTTGTGCCGCGAGGATTTCAACATGGCCAAAACGCACGAACGTCGGTGCCACGCGGCACACCACCGCGCCGGGTTCGGCCGCAGGATTGCCGTCATAAAACATATCCCGCACCACCATCTCACCGGTGCCGACCAGGCTCAAGGCGCGTGTCGTCGGTACACCCAGATAATGCATCGCCTCGCTGCACATGAATTCGCGCACCGACGAGCGCAACACGGCGCGTCCATCCGCCGTGCGCGAATACGGCGTGCGGCCGGCACCCTTGAGTTGCAATTCGCGACGCAGGCCATCCGGACAGATCACCTCGGCCAGTGTGATTGCGCGCCCGTCGCCAAGCTGTCCTGCCCAATGCCCAAATTGATGCCCGCCGTAACGCGCCGCGTAAGGTGCCATCCCGGGCAGTACCCGTGAGCCCCCCAGCACGTCGGCAACCGGACCGGTGTGTGAATCGGGTGCAGCGATGCCAAGCAGTTCGCCAACGGCATCCGACCACGCCAGAATCTGTGGCGCGCGCACAGCACTGGGCGTCACGCGTGTGTAGCTGGCGTTGCGTACCTGGCGCGGAATATTGTCGGGCAAAGGGTCGGCGCGGAGTTCGCGGACAAAACTGTTATCGAACGCAATATCGCAAAGATCGCGCAATGTTGCCGTTTGATCGGGCGGCGGGATTTCAACAGGCGGCTCTGTTTGCGCCAGCGTGCTACGCATCATTGGGTTTCATGTAATCGTCAAAATTATTGATATAGCTGTCCATATTTTCTTCCAGCATCAGCCGGTATTGCTCGACGAAATGGGCAATGCGCGCGGGCCTGGCGGCACGCATCTCATCGCTCGATGCATAACCGGTCGCACTCACCCAGGCATTGAACCGCGCCGATGAATACATCAAGGACGCACCCACATTGTCGCGCGCCATCGTGGCGGCGTGTTCGTTGGCCAGGTCTATGAACGAATCTGCACGGGTGTAAAAATCTTCGTCAACATCTGCGGCCATGATACGGCTCTCCGGGTTGGGTTAAAGGGCGGTGTGCGTGAACAAATAATGTGGTGGCAGGCGTCGGCTGTTTCAAGACGCATGCGCGCTATGTATGCGAACCACCGACAATCTACCATCCGCGTATCGCGAGCGGAAACTGCAATGATCATGAATGGAATCGCGACCTCACGTCCAATTCATCCGACACACAAGCCAGTAGCAATTGCCAGTAATCGTGGCTGCCGCACCAGCAAAAATTAACGAAACTCGTTTATTGGCCAGCGTTTCCGGACAAAAATGCCCCAAACACCCCACCAGTAGGCGATCTACGCGGTCACCATCAGGAATTTATTTGCGAAGTCATCCGCCGGCAGTGGCCGTGAAATCAGGTAGCCCTGCGCCTCTTCGCATTGGTGGCTCATTAGAAACGCCAACTGCTCCGGCGTTTCGAGTCCTTCTGCGATCACGCGCAGACCGAGGTTGTTTGCCAGGCCGATAATGGCCTGCACGATGGCGGCGTCGTCGCGGTCCACTACCACGCCGCGCACGAATGAGCCATCGATTTTGAGTGCGTCGATGGGCAGGCGTTTCAATTGCGTGAGGCTCGAATAGCCTTTGCCGAAATCATCGATGGCCGCGCGTACGCCGTGGTCGCGCAGCATATCCAGCGATACCGTGGCCAGCAGCGGGTCACTCACCACGGCGGTCTCTGTGACTTCCACCATGAGTGCGCTACCGGGCAGCCCGTGCTTGTTGAGTTCGCCGAGGATTTCCTGCGCAAGCTCGCGACGTTTCAACTGCACCGCAGACAGGTTAATGGCGATTTGCGGTACGTCGCCGAAGCGCGCGCGCCACTCGGCGATCTGCCGGCACACGTCGCCCACGACCCATGCAC
>JAJAYN010000512.1 GCA_026786225.1 Burkholderiales bacterium
CAATCAGGTAATTTGGCAGCTCCTGGCGATGATTCCGTCGGCACTATTGCTGATCGCCGGTTTCAGCTACCTTCTGGCACGACCGATTCGGGATCTTGATGAGGCCATCCATCGCCTCGGCGAAGGCAAGCTTGCAAAGCGTATTCGCGTGAGCGGCCCACACGACATCGAAATGCTGGGAGAACAGCTCGATTGGCTACGGCAACGCCTGATTTCGCTTGAGGATCAAAAGACACGGTTTTTTCAACATATCTCGCACGAGTTGAAAACACCGCTCACTGCGCTACGCGAGGGATCCGATCTTTTGGTCGATGAAGTCGTTGGCAAGCTCAACGACGAGCAACGCGAAGTCGCTGGCATCCTAAAACACAACTCACTGACGCTCGAAAAGCTGATTCAAGATTTATTGACTTATTCACAGACTCAATCGTCTGACCGCCTTGGCAAGAGGACTGGTCTCGATATCCAGCCTTTGCAATTAAGGGAACTTATTGATCACGTAATAAACGCGCAGCGGCTCGCGATCTCTGCTAAAACAATAACAGTGAAACGTGAATGTGAAAGAGTGTCCTTTAAGGGCGACGGCGAGAAACTCCATGTAGTCATTGATAACCTTTTGTCGAACGCAATTAAATACTCGCCAATGGGCAGCACCATCGTATTGCGCCTTGGCAAACATAATGATCAAACGGTCATTGACGTGATAGACAACGGACCTGGCATAGCGATAGAGGATCGTGAGCGCATTTTCGATCCATTTTATCGTAGCAAAAACGTAGCAACAGCTGAGGTCAAAGGTACTGGTCTTGGACTGGCGATCGTGCGCGACTATGTTGAAATGCATCAGGGTACGGTAAAAGCAATCGCCGCAGCAGGTGCACACATTCGTGTAACTCTGCCCAAATTGCCGGCACCAACTTGATGGAAGAATCATGCGCCTTAATTTGAAGCTGTTGCTGTTGCCGTTATGCCTTATCAGCAGCTGCACAACTGACCTCAAAAGGGGTGACACGATAGTGACTCATCTGATCGTACGGCCTTACTCGCAGCCTGACATAGATCAATTATTAGAATATGCAATGCACGCCCGCAAGCTCGATGGTCGGGAGATCTCCAACGAACGCGAACAAGTGCGCAAAAACTTTCAGGTGGAACAGTCCGAATTCAACCGCGTCAAGCTGGCAATACTATTGGCATCGACAACGGCACCTTCGCCCGCAACTGGCACCAGTGATGACAACGAGCTTGGCGCACTGTTGGCGCCGATTGTACGTGTTGTAAATACGCAAACGGCTGTTGTTCCAGCAAACGCAGGAACATCGGAAATTCGCACATTGGCAACCCTGATCTACGCCTTGGCGCTGGATAGAAAGAAGGTCCGTGATTATTCGCGCGATGTGCAATTACGGGCGCATGCACTGCGGCGTGACGATTCCAAAGAAGTGGAAACGCGGGCGTTGCGCGCGCGTGGGTGAACTCGAGCGCAAGCTTGCTGCGCCAAAACAATTGATCGAAGCGTTAACAGACGCGCTGAAATTAAGAATAGTGATACCCAACGTTTGGACTTAACAAAGTGAGTAACCTGCAAATGCAAAATTTGCTATTGGTCGATGATGACCCCGATCTGCTGAAGTTGTTGGCGATTCGCCTGAGGGCAAGCGGTTACCGGGCCATGACGGCGATAAGTGGCGAGCAGGCTCTCTCGATGATTGCGGCTGAGCGCCCTGATCTGGTGATTACAGATTTGCGGATGGCTGGCTTGGATGGCATGGCACTGTTTCACGAAATTGAGCGCCGTCACACTGGCTTGCCGGTCATTATCCTTACAGCCCACGGCACGATCCCTGATGCGGTCGCGGCGACACGTCAAGGCGTGTTCGGCTACATCACCAAGCCCTACGACGCAAACGAGCTACTGTCGCAAGTGCGGCGCGCGGTGTCGCTGCACGGTGGAAATGGGGTGTCGAGAGTTGGCTCTGGATCGGCCTCCAGCCGATCCGACGCATCCTGGCGCAGCGAAATCATCACGAGAAGTCCGGCCATGGAGGATCTGCTTTTACGTGCCGAACGAATTGCGCAGGGCGACGCCAGTGTGCTTATCCAGGGCGAAAGTGGTACTGGCAAAGAGTTGCTTGCGCGCGCGCTACACCGAGCCAGCCGCCGTGCCGAGCGGCCTTTCATCGCCATCAACTGTGGCGCAATTCCAGAAGCCCTGCTGGAGTCAGAATTGTTTGGCCACAAGAAAGGTTCATTTACTGGTGCAACAGCGGACCATCCTGGGCTATTCGTCGAAGCGCACTCTGGCACGCTGCTGCTCGATGAAATTGGCGATATGCCGCTCGCACTCCAGGTAAAGCTGCTACGAGTGCTTGAAGCTCGAGAAGTCCGTGCAGTCGGCTCGACCAAGACCATTCCGATTGATGTGCGCGTCATCTCGGCGAGCCATCGCGATTTGAATCAAGCCAAGGCAAACGGCACGTTTAGAGAAGATTTATATTACCGATTGAATGTCGTGACACTAAAACTTCCTGCGCTACGCGAACGCCGGGAAGACATCCCGCTGCTGCTATCTTTTTTCCTCAAAGAACTCTCCGCGCGATACGAAAAAATTGTAAATACTCTATCGCACGATGCACTGGAGTTGATGAGCGCGGCCGCGTGGCCTGGTAATATTCGCCAACTCTACAACGTAGCAGAACAGGTGGTAGCCCTATCGTCAAGTGAAATAGTGTCGACCAAAGTGGTTGAACAAGCCATGCAAGTAGACATGCAGCGGCTCGACTCATTCGAGGAAGCGCGTCGGCGTTTTGAGTACGATTACCTCACCCGCCTGTTGAAATTGACTCAAGGCAGCGTGACGCAAGCGGCGCGACTCGCGAAGCGCAATCGCACCGAGTTTTACAAGCTTTTGCAGCGCCACGGAATCGAGGCGGCACATTTCAAACCTGCAAGAGTCTGAGCGGTTCTACGCCGAAACTGTCCGTTCTGACGCCCTGGTAGTCGCCGTTTGGAGACAATATTTTCTGTTATGAATCATGATATTAGAAAACAGCACAAGAATATGTCGCTATTTGGCGACGAAAAATAGCTGATAGCATTTTGCTGCTATATGGTCTGGTGTCTTAAGATATTGTTTAATAACGACTTAGGAATTTTGGCACGAGGTTTGCTAGTATAAATTTGAATGCTTTTGGATCGCCCTCCCTCCCTGGGCGCTTCGGTGATTTGGCTAGGTCCCCAAATCCTGTAGGTTCTCCTCCAAGAGCATTCGAGAGTGCGCCTTCAGGGGCGGTCGAGAG
>JAJAYN010000513.1 GCA_026786225.1 Burkholderiales bacterium
CATCGGGTGTGAGGCGATCATATGGCGTGGCGTTTTCTGACATGCTGCATTGTAACGGTCGCAGCGCCAGTAATGGAATGTGAACGTTCAAACTCAAGCAATGGCGCGGTTCATGGCACCTTTTTGCCCTGAAATGCCCGCCAGTGCTGGTGTTTGTGCGAAAAAGTGAGTGAAATGCGCGTGCGCAACGCGCGCCACCAGCGTGAGCCCCAAACCAAACGCGATAAAATGCGGGCTTCCATAAAAAGATTGTTTCCCTATGTCCGCACAAAGCTGTCTCGATATTCTCTCCGGCAAAGTAATCGCCGACGCCCCGGTCACCATCAAAGGCTGGGTCAAGACCCGCCGCGATTCCAAGGCCGGTATTTCCTTCGTCAACGTATCCGATGGTTCCTGTTTCCATCCCGTGCAGGTCGTGGCACCGAATACGCTGGCCAACTACGCAGACGAAGTGCAAAAGCTCACTGCCGGCTGCGCGGTCGAAGCGACGGGCTTGATCGTGCCCTCGCCCGCGAAAGGGCAGCCGTTTGAAATGCAGGCGACCGCAATCAAGGTCGTCGGCTGGGTGGACGACCCCGATACGTACCCGATCACGCCCAAAGCACACACGATGGAGTTCCTGCGCGAGGTCTCCCATCTGCGGCCCCGCACCAATGTCATCGGTGCCGCCACGCGTGTGCGCCACACCATCGCGTCGGCCATCCACCGCTTCTTTCACGAGCACGGCTTCCTTTGGGTGAACACGCCCATCATCACGGCCGCTGACGCCGAGGGTGCGGGTGAATTGTTTCGCGTCTCCACGCTCGACATGATGAACCTGCCGAAAACGCCGGATGGCAAAGTCGATTTTGCGCAGGATTTTTTCGGTCGCGAAGCGTTCCTCACGGTATCCGGGCAATTGAACGTTGAAACCTATTGCATGGCGCTGTCCAAGGTCTACACGTTCGGCCCTACATTTCGGGCCGAGAATTCCAACACCTCGCGCCACCTCGCCGAATTCTGGATGATCGAGCCCGAGATCGCCTTCGCCGATCTGGCTGACGACGCCACGCTCGCTGAAGCGATGTTGAAATACATCATCACCACGGTTTTGAGCGAGCGCGCCGACGACATGGCGTTTTTTGAGGAGCGCATCGAGAAGGGGCTCATCGCGAAACTCGAAAACATCGTCAAGTCCGAATTCGTGCGCATGGATTACACCGACGCGATCAAGGTGCTGGAAAACGCGAAAGAAAAATTCGAATATCCCGTGACGTGGGGCATCGACCTGCAATCAGAACACGAGCGCTACATCGCCGAAAAACACGTCAATGGCCCCACGGTGCTGATGAATTACCCGAAAGAGATCAAGGCGTTTTACATGCGGCTTTCTGATGACGAGAGAACGGTTGCAGCGATGGACGTGCTGGCGCCTGGCATCGGTGAAATCATCGGCGGCTCGCAGCGCGAGGAACGCCTGGATGTGCTCGACAAACGCATGGTTGAATGCGGGCTCGATGTTGCGCACTACGGCTGGTATCGCGATCTGAGGCGCTATGGCACCGTGCCGCATGCGGGCTTTGGCCTCGGTTTCGAGCGGACGGTTTCGTACATTACCGGGTTGTCGAATGTACGCGATGTGATTCCGTTTCCACGGACGCCGGGGAGTGCGCGGTATTGACCGTGCTAGTAGCCGTGATGGCTCTAGCACCCCTCACCCTGGCCCTCTCCCCGCGAACGGGTAGAGGGAATAATTCAGCGTCGCGCAAGTTGAGATATAACTCCTTCGCCCCGCGTGGGGGAAGGTTGGGATGAGGGGAGTCGATGGAAGAAATTGCCCGGAAGCTGCGCCGCACTTCAACCGAAGCAGAAATAAAACGCTGGCACTATCTTCGCAACCGCAATCTGGACAAACAAAAATTCAGACGACAACATCCACTCCCGCCATATGTCGTTGATTTTGTTTGCCTCGAATCAACGCTGATGGTTGAGCTTGATGGTGGGCAGCATCTGGAGCAGGTTTCACGCGACGAAAAACGTACAGCCTTTTTGGCGTCGCCTGGCTTTCGTGTGCTACGGTTCTGGAACGATGATGTGTTGTTACAGCCCGACCTCGTTCTTGAAGAAATACGCCGTCATTTGAATACGCGTTTCCCGGCAAGCGGGAAGACAAAGCAGAAATAGTGGGAGTCACGTAATGCCACTGCAAGACAAAAACCTCGAATCCCTCTTCAAAAACAATCTTGCCTGGGCGGATCGCATTCGCGCGCAGCAGCCGGATTTTTTTGCGCAGCTTGCGCAGCAGCAGAATCCGCGTTTCCTGTGGATCGGTTGTTCCGACAGTCGCGTACCGGCAAACGAAATCGTCGGGCTCATGCCGGGCGAGGTGTTTGTTCAGCGCAATATCGCCAATGTCGTGGTGCATTCGGATCTGAACTGCCTGTCGGTCATCCAGTTCGCTGTTGACGTGCTGAAGGTGCAGCACATCATGGTCGTTGGGCACTATGGCTGTGGCGGTGTGCGCGCGGCGTTATTTGATGAGCGGCTTGGGCTGGCAGATAACTGGCTGCATCATGTGCACGATGTGCGCGACAAGCATGCGGCGGCACTGGAAGCCATTGGTCTGAGCGAAAGGCGTCTTGACCGGTTATGCGAACTCAATGTCATCGAGCAGGTGGCCAACGTCTGCCAAACCACCATCGTCCGCGACGCATGGGAGAAGGGGCAGGAGCTTGCTGTACACGGTTGGGTCTACGGACTCAAGAATGGTTTGCTGCGCGATTTGAATGTCACCGTCGTGAATCGCGAGGAGGCGACCGCTGTTTGCAAAAGCGCGCTCAAGGCGCTGGCCGAGCGCGTGGACTGATGGACATTACCTGCGCATAAATTCGCTGCGCACAACGCAAAAGGCCGGAACCACTGTCAGGTGGTTCCGGCCCCCGTTGCAGGCAACGGGCTTTAGGACTTCAAATTACAACTTCGACGGGTCCGCCGGTACTTCAGGTGGCGGCATTGGTGTTGGTGTCGGCACCGCTGGTGGTTCGATCACGATCGGCGGTGGCGTTGGTGCCGGTTCGACGATCGCAGGCTGCGGTGGTACCACTTCAGGCGGCGGTGCCATCACTGCCCGTGTTGGCGCAGCGGGTGTCTGTGCGGCTTTGCGTGTGACGACCGGTGCGGGCTTTGGCGCAACACTGGTCTTCGGCGCCACAGTGTTCGCCGGTGCCGCCGTGGCGGCAGGTGCAGGCAGCGTTTCAGCCGGCGCGATTTCCTTTGCGACGGGCGCTTCCACCTGCGTTGGCACAATGGCCGGCGCGGTGGGTTCTGTCAGTACGCGTTTAGTTGGCGCGGAAGCTGCTGTTTCAATTTTCGCGGAATGCGATTCCGAATACATATTCACGCCCATCGCGATACTTGCGACCAGCGCAATCATCCCGACGCCAATCCAAAGTGGTTGCCTGGATTTGCCGGAAAAACTGCCTGCATAACTGCCGTGCACGGCTCTAAAGTCGTCTAGCGTATGCGGGGTCCTTGCGGCCATTGGCGCTGCCGCTTGATAGCTGAATCGAGGAGAGTTGATTTGGGCTGTTTGCATGTTGATTCCTTTGTTGCCGTGGCCAATTGCCACACAAACAGTGTAGGTGCGGGGGCTTGGATGACCTGTAGGTGCGTGCTTGTTTGGCTTGTAGGAATTTTCCGTAACGGCGTGTGGTGCTCATTACGCCTCAGCAGCACGCCAGAAGGTAAAATCAACGCCTTCGCTGTTCAGAGAGCAACATGCCCACACGCGGCTTTTCGATGATTGAAATGTTGATGGTAATGGCGGTCTTTGCCATCCTTGCCCTGATTGCGTTACCGACACTGCTCGACCGCAACGTGCGGCTGCAGGTACAGGAAGCGCTGGCGCTTGCGGATCTGGCCAAGGCCAAGGTTGCTACTTTCTATGCGGACAAAAAAGACATGCCCAGCAACAATGAAGACGCGGACGTGCCATCGAAGGAAAAAATTGTCAGCACCCTGGTCACCGAGGTGAGCATTGATGCCGGTGCAGTGACGATTACCTTTGGCAATAGTGTCAATTCGTCTATCGCAGGAAAACACCTGACCTTTCGTCCGGCCGTCGTCGTCGGCACGCCAACGACACCAATTGCGTGGCTATGCAATACCAGACCAGTGCCCTCGTCCATGACCGCGATGGGCGTTAACCGCACCGATATTCCGCCCAAGTGGCTGCCGATTGAGTGCCGCAGCTGAACGCCGTAGATGAACGCCGCAGCTGAACGCGAATGGCCGTGCCGCAGTAAACTTGCCTATTCATTTGCCAGCTCCGACACCTCGCCTATCCCACCTCTGCCGCCTACCGAGAGTTCATCATGACCGCCCGCGCCGCCATTCCCTCACTGACCCATCTCAATACCAGCAAACTGCTCGACGATGTTTCCCGCCAGTGGGACACCGACATCGTTGGGCAATTGATTGAGTACATCAAGCTGCCCGCGAAATCGCCGGGCTTCGATCACGACTGGGCCACACACGGCTATCTCGATGCGGCGATTGAGCAGGTGCGCAAATGGGTGCTTGCGCAGAATGTTGCAGGCCTGACATTGGAAGTGGTGCGTACCGATGGCCGCACACCCATTTTGTTTTTCGATATCCCGGCCACCGGCGGCGTCGATCCTGACCGGACCATCCTGTTCTACGGCCACCTCGACAAACAGCCCGAAATGACCGGCTGGCGCGCCGGTCTTGGTCCGTGGATTCCTGTTTATGAAGACGGCAAACTTTATGGTCGCGGCAGTGCCGACGATGGCTATGCTGTGTTCTCGGCGTTGTCGGCGATCATGGCGCTCGATGCGCAAGGCATTGCACGTCCGCATTGTGTGGGCCTGATCGAGACCTGCGAGGAAAGTGGCAGTTATGATTTACCTTATTACCTCGAAGCACTTGCGCCGCGCATGGGCAAGGTCAAGTTGGTCATCGCGCTCGATTCCGGCGCGGGCAACTACGAGCAGATGTGGGTCACGACCTCGCTGCGCGGCCTCGTCAATGGCACGCTCACCGTGAATGTGCTAACCGAAGGCGTGCATTCCGGCGACGCCGGTGGGGTGGTGCCATCGTCATTTCGCATCGCGCGCCAATTGCTCGATCGCATCGATGACTCGCGCACCGGTGTGGTCAAGCCAGCCGCGTTTAACTGCGAGATTCCGGCAGAGCGCGTGACGCAAGCCAAACAGGCCGCCGAGATTCTCGGTGAAGCCATGTGGAAGCGCTTCCCGTGGGATAGCTGCTGTGATGATGGTGGCAAGTTCACGTTCGTGCAGCCGACGACGAAAGATCCCGTGGAATTGATTCTGAATCGCACCTGGCGCGCCGCGCTGGCCGTGACCGGTGCCGATGGTTTACCGAGTATCGAAATGGGCGGCAACGTGCAGCGGCCCTATACCTCGCTGAAACTGTCATTGCGCCTGCCACCGCTGGTCAATGGCGAAATCGCCGCCGCGCAATTGAAGCGAACGCTGGAGTACGATCCGCCATATTCCGCCCACGTCACGTACAACGTCGAACAAGCCGCCACCGGCTGGAACGCGCCCGTCATTGCGCCGTGGCTCTCCGCCGTTCTCGATGTCGCGTCGCAAACGTTCTACGGCAAGCCCGCCGCGTATCTGGGCGAGGGCGGCACCATTCCGTTTATGGCGATGCTGGGCGTGAAATTTCCCGATGCGCAAATGCTGATCACTGGCGTCCTCGGCCCGCAATCCAATGCACACGGCCCGAATGAATTTTTGCATGTGCCCTATGCGAAGAAGCTGACGGCGGCCGTGGCGATTGTGTTGGCGGGGGCGGTGTAGGGTGGTTTCGCCAAATTGAAAACGAAAGTCTAGAACTGGCGCGGCTTTCGGGATGAATGCGTCCGGAGAGGCCCGCCAGCGCTGGAGATTTAGTTCAGGGAACTTCTAATAACCCCCGTTCGCCCTGAGTCTGTCGAAGGGCAGTGATGCAAGATATTGATTCCATTGAGTAAGGCGGTGGTTCGATATGCCTTTAGTGCTGAGCTTGACGAAGGGTCACCACGAACG
>JAJAYN010000514.1 GCA_026786225.1 Burkholderiales bacterium
ACGTATCTCTGGCGATCAACGACGAGAAAATCGTCGCCGCCATTTGTGCGACCACAGACTCGCTGTGCTGCAGGTACATGAACTCTTCTTTTTCCATGACTGACTCCATAACTAGAGAAGGAAAATTGCGACGCTCTGGCAGACTGCCCAACGATCTCTTCTTTGCGAGAGGCGTGATCAATCACCGTATTTCCTGGGCACCTGCACACCGTGGGTCAATCCGTCATGGTCCTTCCCGATTACATGAAGCCCGTCATCTCCAAGCCGTATTCTTTGCGGGCCGTCACGACAATCAATTGAACTTGCCGTCTTTGA
The DNA here is from genome assembly GCA_026786225.1 of Burkholderiales bacterium. Classification (GTDB taxonomy): domain Bacteria; phylum Pseudomonadota; class Gammaproteobacteria; order Burkholderiales; family Usitatibacteraceae; genus UKL13-2. The sequence goes on from JAJAYN010000514.1 coordinate 316, forward strand.
TCGTGAGCTCGCCCTTGCCCGAAGCCGACCTGCTCGACTTGGTCGACTTCACGGTCACCGTGCAGGGACCCTTGCCGATGTCACGTGTGGAACTCCCCGCGATGCTGGAGTCCGCCGAAGATGAGCACTTGATGAGGACGTCATGCGCCTTCGAGTCTTTGTTTACGAGCTTGATTTGGGCTGAGGCACTGGCGCATAGCGCGAGTCCTGCGACGGCCAGCAGACATTGCATGGTGCGTTTCATCGTTGCTTCCCCTTTGTATTGGTTTTGGTGTGTGTTGGATAGAATCTACGCGCAGTGGTTTGAATTGGCAAGAAACAGACTGCCACCACGGCACTTTCAGGATGGTCGGCGATAAAAAATGCGCTGGGCAATTTTTGGCCTCACCAATTGGCGCGGCATCTTCTAACACTCCACCTGCCGCACTGACACCGTAATCGCCAGCCCCCCAAGCGACGTCTCTTTATATTTGGTCTGCATATCAGCTCCGGTCCGCCGCATCGTCTCGATCACCTGATCGAGACTCACCATATGCGAGCCGTCACCCAGCATCGCCAGCGAACACGCGTTGATCGCTTTCACCGCGCCCATGGCATTGCGCTCGATGCAGGGAATCTGCACCAGGCCGCCGATGGGATCGCAGGTCATGCCGAGGTGATGTTCGAGCGCGATTTCGGCGGCGTTTTCGATTTGTTCGTTGCTGGCGCCGAGTGCTGCGGCCAGACCTGCGGCTGCCATCTCCGCTGCAGAGCCGACTTCGCCCTGGCAGCCGACCTCGGCACCGGAGATGGAGGCATTGCGTTTGCACAACGCGCCTACAGCCGTCGCGGCGAGGAAAAAGCGTGCAATACCGGCTTCATCGGCGGCGCGAAAATCATTGAGGTAACGCAGCACCGCCGGCACCACGCCGGCCGCGCCATTGGTCGGCGCCGTCACCACGCGGCCACCGGCAGCATTTTCTTCATTCACCGCGATCGCGAACACGCTCACCCAGTTCATCGCGCCCTCAGAGACATGTGCGTCGGTTTTGTTGAGACGCTCAGCGATGGCCTTGGCGCGGCGGTTGACCTTCAGCCCGCCGGGCAGCATGCCGTCTGTCGCCATGCCTCGGTCCATGCACTCGAACATCACCAACTTCAGCCGTGTCATGAATTCTCGCGTCGGCGCTTCGCCGTGCAGCGCGATTTCATTCTCCATCAGCATTTCGTGCAGCGGCTTGTTGGCGGCCTTCGCGAGCGCCAACAATTCAGCCATGGTCTCGAAGTGATAGGGCACCTGCTGCTCCACGCCGCGCGGACTGCCGACAAAGGCTTCGTCGGTATCGACCACAAAGCCGCCGCCGATGGAATACATCTCGCGTTCCGCAATCAGCTTGCCGTCGATGTCGAAGGCTGCGTAGCGCATGCCGTTTGAGTGAACCGGCAGCAAATCAACGCGATTGAAAATGAGTTCGCGATCGGCATCGAAATGCACACGCGATTTGCCGAGCAGGGAAATCTCGCGGGACGCGCGAATAGCGTGCACGCGCTGCGGGACTGTTGCGGTATCGACGTGATCAGGCAATTCGCCTTCCAGCCCCAGCATGATCGCCATATCGGTGCCGTGGCCGTGGCCGGTATGCGCGAGCGAGCCGTAGAGCTCGACTTCGACGCGATGGATGCGGGCGAAATCGGCCTCACACATTTCAACCAGAAAACGCCGCGCCGCGCGCATCGGCCCCACGGTGTGGGAGCTGGACGGTCCGATACCGATTTTGAACATGTCGAACAGGCTGATATACATATTTAGTCCGTGTGAAATTGCGCCTAGCTTGACACAGTGCGTGTTTGAATTGGCATTTTGCATACAAACGCCAGCATTGGCGGGCGTCACAGGGCGGAATCCCGCCGGGAACCGCGCCAGTGCTGGAGGTGTGATGAAACATCGCATCATCATTATTGCGTACGCCCCGCATGACATTTTTCGCCATCCGCCGCCGCAGATTTCTGCGCTAAGCTAACGCCATGAATGTGTCATCCGTATTTTTCAAAATACTGCTGCTCGCCACCGTCCTTACCGCCTGTGGCAAGAGCCCTCAGGTGCCGGCGCTTGCCAACGACGACGTGGCACTCGCTTTCGGCGACAGCCTCACTTATGGGACCGGCGCATCCCCGACTGAGTCCTACCCGGCGCAGTTGCAATCGTTGATCGGTCGCAAGGTGGTCAACGCCGGTGTGCCGGGGGAAATCAGTGCCGATGGGCTCGCGCGATTGCCCGACGTGCTCGATGAAGTGAAACCGAAATTACTGCTGTTGTGCCACGGCGGAAATGATTTTCTTCGCAAGCAGAGCGAAGCGGCAGCGGCGACCAATGTGCGCGCGATGATCAAGCTGGCCAGGGACAAGGGCATCGGCGTCGTGCTGATCGCGACACCCAAGCCGGGCTTGTCGATATCGCCACCGGATTTTTACGCCGAGATTGCAAAAGAATTTGCGATCCCGTTCAATGATGATGCATTGAAAAGCATCCTGCGCGACAACGAACTGAAATCCGATCTGGTGCATCCCAATGCCAAGGGCTATACGCAACTTGCGCAGGCGCTGCGCAAGTTGCTGAAGAAGTCGGGAGCAATTTAGTCGCGCTACGCTGCTACGACCGACCCGGCCCCGTCAGCAACCACAAGCCGCTCGCAAGATAGATCACGCCCATCGTCATTACGGTCCATTGCGTCCAGCGACGGAAATTGGCGTCGGACATTTTTTCCAGCACGGTTTTGGAAAGCGAGGTGCCGGCGAACGCCAGCGCGACGCAAGTGGCCATTAAAGCGAACGACAATCCGGCGGCCACGCCCGTGCTCGCGACCGTCATCACGGCGATGCCGCCGAAGTACAGGATCTTGATCAAGTGACCCAGCGTTTGCGACATCGCTTTGGTGGCAACGACGCCACGGCGGTCGAGCTTCGATTGTACGAAGAACACATCGAGTAGCGGCCCCGAGACACCCGCAAGCAACTGCAGGCCCGTGCAGACGGCACCGCAAAGAAACGGGTGTCCGCGATGATCCACGTTGAGCGCCAGGCGCTTAGGCAACGCAAAGCTCACAAAAGGTGTCAACCCGAGCAGGATGTAGGCAACCGGTTTACTGACCACAATCTGCACGGCAATAAATGCCGTCAGCGCCAGCAGCGCACCGAGCGCATAGCCGCGAAACACCCGCCAATTCACATGTACCCGCCACAGCCACGCACGCCACCCGTTCGAGGCCATCTGCGTAATGCCGTGGAGCATCATCGCGGCGGGCAGCGGCAACAAAGCCAGCAACACACCCATCAGGATCATGCCTCCGGCCATGCCGAGGATGCCGGAAATAAAAGAGGTGATCAGCACCGTAACGGCGATGCAGATGAATATCAGCGTGGAAGACATGGGGATTTATTGGCGGGACGAGTCGCCATGATACTAAACACCCGCGCCGCGTATGGCTGATCAACACGCGCAACTGTTTTTTTCCAATCCGGTGTTGCACCAGCTTATGTCGTACTGTCTGCGAGAATTTTCCACCTGGCCGCCGACAGTCACATAAAATCAGGACTCACCATTAGAGGGAGTCAGACCGCCATGGCCGAAGTCGAAAAAGATGCCCGCCTTGGGCAGGAAATCCAGTTTCTCGGTCGGCTACTGGGCGACGTCATACGGGTTGCCAATGGTGAGGTTATCTTCAACCGCATCGAACATATTCGAAAACTCGCGGTGGCCCAGCGTCGCGATGCGGGTGACGGAAATGGTGTTGCGCTCAAGCACGCGCTGGACCATGATCTCGACGGGCTGACCATCGAGCAAACGCTGAGTGTGGTGCGGGCGTTCAGTCACTTTTCCCTGCTCGCCAATATCGCTGAAGACCGGCACCAGAACCGCCGCCGACGCGTGCATCGCCTGGCCGGTTCCCAGCCGCAGCTGGGCAGCCTCAAACACGCGCTCGATTCGCTGGCCACGCGCAATATCTCTGCCGCTGACATCCACGCGTGGCTGCGCACGGCGCTGGTGAGTCCTGTGTTGACGGCGCACCCGACCGAGGTGCAGCGGAAATCGGTGCTCGATTGCGAACGTGAGATCGCGCGTTTGATGATCCAGCTGGAACGCCCGGATTTGCTGGCGGAGGAACGCGCCGAGTCGGAGGGCGGACTGAAGAGGTCGATCCTGCAACTTTGGCAGACGGCCATGCTGCGCTTATCGCGTTTGCGTGTGATCGATGAAATCGAGAACGGCTTGAGTTTTTATCGCTATACATTCCTTTCCGAGTTGCCGAAGATTTATAACGATATAGAAACGGCGCTTGGCGGGCGCGAGCGCATTCCCACATTTTTCCGTATGGGCTCCTGGATCGGGGGGGACCGCGACGGCAACCCGTTTGTCACCGCGGAATCCCTCGAAGGCGCGATACGGCGACAGGCGACGGTCGCGTTCGAGCACTATCTGTTTGAGGTGCATCACCTCGGCGCAGAGTTATCGATGTCGAGCCGCCTGGTCGCGCCCAGCGAAGCACTCATGGCGCTCGCACAGAAATCTGGCGATGGCTCGGCGCATCGCCAGGACGAGCCGTATCGTCAGGCGTTGATCGGCGTCTATGCACGGCTCGCCGCGACGATGGCGGGCCTCGCTGGCGCACAGCCGATACGCAAACCCGAGGTGACGCTGCCAGCGTATGCAAGCCCGCGCGAGTTTCGCGAGGACCTCGATATCGTGGCGGCCTCACTCGTCGGGCACGCGAGCGGTGAACTCGCCGCTGGTCGCCTCGCGCAATTGCGCTATGCCGTTGATATTTTTGGCTTTCATCTGGCCTCCATCGACCTGCGACAGAACGCCGATGTGCATGAGGTGGTGGTGGCGGAATTGCTGGCCAAAGCCGCCGTGTGTCCCGACTACTTGCAACTCGATGAGGCCGCACGGGTCGCCGTACTCTTGCATGAGCTCGCCAATCCGCGACCGCTGCGCATCGCGGACGAGGCGTACAGCGAGGTTTCTGTGGGGGAACTGAACGTGTTTCAGGCGGCTGCAGGTATCAACGCCCGCTTCGGTACTGACGCGGTACCGAACGCGATCATTTCCAAGGCACAGTCGGTGAGCGACCTGCTGGAAGTCGGATTGCTGCTGAAAGAGACCGGCTCAATGCCATCGCGCGAGGGCCGCCCGCAACTGAAGATTTCAATCGTTCCCCTGTTTGAAACCATCACCGATCTGCAAGCCGCTGCCGGCATCATGCGCGCCGCATTCGCATTACCGCTGTATCGCGTACGGCTGGATAGTCGTGATG
>JAJAYN010000515.1 GCA_026786225.1 Burkholderiales bacterium
AGCGCCAGCTATAACCGTCAGTTGTTGAAGTCTGCGAGGTCGCGAGCTTGGCGCGCTGCACCAGCAGATCAGCGTAATGGCCGTCGTCGCCGGAGATCGCGATGCCGATACTCACCGTGAGCGCGGTGGTGGTGCCGGCGACGGGGAATGGCAGGCGCATCGCCTCGACGGTGCGACTGGCGATTTCTTCGGCACGACGGATGGCGTCCTCCGGGGTGGTCTCGGTCACGAGGAAGGCGAATTCGTCACCGCCGTAGCGCGCCAGCGTATGTTGGCTACCGGCGACAAGTTGCAGGCGCGAGGCGATCTCGATTAACAGCTGGTCCCCCGCTGCGTGGCCGAAGGCCTCGTTAAAGCGCCGCAGGTTATCGATGTCGATCACCAGCACCGCACTGGTGAGTGTGGCCACTGAAGTAGAGCGGCGGATGGCGGAATCGAGGCGGTCGAGTAGAAGGTGCCGGTTTGGCAGGCTGGTGAGTTCATCCGTGGTGGCCTGGCGCGAAATGCTCTCGTTGGATTCACGCAGGATCACGTAGACCAGCCCGATCACGAGGATGCCGTAGCCCGCCGCCATGCCAAAGCCAACACTGGGGCCCTGCCAGATGCGCCAATACGAAAGCGCCAACATCATCGCCTGCACCAGCACGATGCCCGCGACGATGCGGTATTTGGGGTTACGTTTCCAGATCACCCATGCGGCCCAGCTATTGATCAGCCCAACCGCGACACCGACGACTGGCCCGGAATCCGGCATCGATATCGACATGACCAGCAAAATAATGCTGCTGGTACCGCAGATCAGCAGCGTAAGCGTCTGCCAGCGCACCGCCTGCTCACGAAAATACTGCGTGCCCGCCCAGAACATGCCGACATAAATGCCCGGAAACACCGATGCCAGATAGACTAGAAAAGTATTGCCACTGGCAGTGCCAAACCGGAAGGAAATCGATGCCGCCGCGAGCGCGAAATAGGCAAAAGCCCAGCAGAGCGGTGTGCGATTCGGACGGCGGGTCAACCAGATAGAAAGCAGGAACAAAGCGAGGAACAAACGGGCGATATTCGGTAATTCAGTCATCGTTTCACAAGCGTTAACATTTGCCGAGATATTACGCGAAGTTCACTCTTGAATGACGCACTGCAACGATGTTGTCCTTATACCTATCGCGGGGCTTGTGCAGGACGCATGAATCGTAGCAATGCGTGACGCAACCTTCAACCGCCTGACGTCCGCACCATTGCCTGGTTAACCTGCTAATTAGCAAAAGTTTTGCGCCGTGGGATCGTGCGAAAAATAGAGGCCAACGCATTGGCAGAGCAGCCACAAGTAGGTAGGCGCAGTGGAACGTCCCGGCCTCCGCTGGGACGACGGAACATCGTTCTCTTACTTCACTTCCACGGCGTCACTGGCGGTATCGCACACGGCCCGGGCGCTTCGATCGTTTTGAAATCCGCCGGCCCGGCGATTTCGAGGTATTCCATGTCTTCGGAATAATCGAACAGGTAGTGGACGATGCCAGGCCGCTGGTGGACGCAATCGCCCGCCGCGACCAGCGTTTCTTCGGTGCCGTACATAAAGCGCGCCCAGCCTTTGAGCATGTAGACAATATGAAAATCCGCCACATGATGGTGCCAGCCCGTGCCGTCTTTTGGTGCGATATTGGCCTTGACCAGTTGCGCGATCACTTTCCCGCCGGTCGCGTCAGCGATGCCGAGGTCGCGATATAAAAAGAAATCCCGTAATCCCTCGGCCTCGAAAACCGTATCACCGGGTTTGACATGGGAAAAACGATTTCCGGCTTTGTCTGGCATGGTGCCCTCGCTGTAGATAGATGACTGGTAAATCGAGCATGAATCGTTCCGGAGTGCGGCAGTGTAGCAACACCTCATCACCGACAGATGGGATTAAGCGTCCACCGCGCCCAGCAAGACGCCCACACGTGCCCCCACGCTCCGCGCCAGCGCCTTGAGCGCGTAGCCGCCTTCGAGCATGGAGATGATACGGCCTTTGGCGTGGCGATTGGCTACATCGAGAATGCGCGCGGTGAGCAAGGCGAAGTTGCTTTCCACCCAGCCCAGATTGGCGAGCTCGTCATCGCGGTGGGCGTCAAAGCCTGCAGAGAGGTAGATCAGCTCGGGGCGAAACGCATTGAGCACGGGTGAGAGGACCCGGGGCAATTGTAGGACGTCGCCCCAAAATGGGCCGCGTAAAATCTACGCTGCCGCCAATACTTGCCGTCTATGGACGCTGCCAGCTTCCATCCGGATCAAACGCGGCCATCCTCTCAGCCATTGCCGAGGTGCCTTTGCCGAGGTCTTTCTCAAAGACGACGCCATCGTGGCTGACGATAAAGCGCATGATCCAGGAGGCACCATAACGCGCCGGATAGGCGACAACCGCAAATCCACCGACCATTTTGCCTCTGACCAGGTAATCGCATGCGCCGCCCTTTGCGTCCTAGCCCTGACGGCTGAGGATGCGATAGTAATAGCCGTGGTAGCGGTCCAGCGGCAAAGCAGCGTTTCGTGTAACGCCATCCTTGGCGGCAGCGGCGATAAGCGGACCCAGCGGGCTTTGCGCTTCACTGCCGGCTGTTTCCCAGTAGAGGCCATCGTGTTTACCAGGCGTGCTCACGAATCGCGGTGCGTATTCCAGGAGACCATTGCGATCCTGATCCGTGGCGACGTATTCGCATTGTGCATCGACGATGGCACGGCAAACTTCAATCGCAGCGAGTTCATTCTTGCCGATGCGACGTTTGAGAATTTCCTCGCGGCCCTGCGCGGTGTCAAAGCGCCAACCGGTCGCGGATTTCACCAGCGGTATCGGCATGGGCCATTCGTCCTTGCCGATCAGTATCACCGCTTTGGCGTCACCTTGGGTTTGGCAGAAGCTTTGTCCGTATGCGCAAAAGTGATGGTCAACAAGACAGCAACGGTGCAAACAATCGTACAGACCAACAGGTTTATTTTCGTTTGCGGCGATACGAGATCAGGTGACGTTGCAAATGCGCACGCAGACATTGCGTGTGGTTGCGAGAACGTGGATTGCAGGTTGGCCTCTAGTTGTTCTGCTGTTCGCGGTTGCGCTCGCGTGGCGCATTCGGTGTGGCTGGTGCCTGGCGCTGTTCGCGTGGCTCCGGCGGCGCAGCTTGCTGTACCGGCGGCGGCACATTACGTTGAGCCTGTGGCTGCGGTTGAGGCTGCGCCGGCGGGCGAGGTTGTGGTTGCATCTGCGACTGGACCGGTGGCGGCGGATTACCCGCCGGGCGCTGTGGCATGACCACAGACGGCCTTGGTGCGCTTGCCTGTCCGCGCGAACTCGCATTGCGGGTATCGTCACCGCGAGCCACGCCTTCGAGCGCTTGCGGCGATTGCTCGCCAAGCGGTCGCCGATTGTTGTCGCGCGTCGATGGGGCATTTGGCACAGGGTTTGGTACCGCGCTTGGTGAGAAGGCCGGGCGCGGCGTTGCGTTAATTACCGGAGGCACTAGCACGTTGGATCCTTGCTGCACGGGTCTTGGTTCGCCGCGCCGATCGCCCCTGTCGCCACGGTCACCGCGCGGTGCATTATTGACGCGGTTTGGGGTATTTGGGCTACGTCCACGGAAATCGCTGCGTGTGTCGGAGTGGCCGGAAGGGCGGTTGAATTGCTCACGCAGTGCCGGATTACGATACGGCACGCCACGACGATGGTCCGGGTCATGCTGCCAGCGGTTGTCTGGATTCGGGCGACGATTCACGTTGCGGTAGTAAAAACTGTTGTAGTTGATGACATTGACATGACGTTGCCGCCAATTGATGCCACCGAAGAAAAATCCCGAACCGACCCTGATGCCATTGCCCCAGTAATAGCTGCGGGCGTAACCGGGGCGTGCGTAATAGCCAGACCAGGGCGACCAGCGCATCGGTGCGTAGCCGGGCCACCACCAATCTCCATAGACCACCAGGGGATCGTAATAGGGTATGTAAATTACGTCGGGACGCGCCGATTCGATTACATAGACCGGGCCGTCCTGCTCAATGCGCAGTTGATCGTTCGATTGCAGATTTCCGGCCGAATCGGCACGCTGGCGCAGGCTCTGCACAGTGTCCCAGATTTGCGCTTCCTGGCTTAAAAATGCATCGCCGAGGCGCTCCGTCCAATCGAGTGATTCGTCCATCAGTTCGAGAACTTGCGGAAATGCGACCAGCGATTTCACACTAGGGTCCCAGCGCTCACGCGCCACCGCACGCACCGCCTGATCGCCCCTCAAGTTCGGATTGCCGCGTGACCAGCGCGCTGCCTGAACGACTTCGAGTGGATAGGTCGCTGCCATCAATATCTGGGTGAGCAGGGAATCCGGATAGAGCGCAATCGGTGCCAGCATCTGATCGAACTCTTGCTGTGAGAATACGGCTGTCGAGACATAGGTGTTCGAATTTTGCACCACGCGGACCGTCTGGCTGTCCTGCGCGAACACGGCGGGAGCGGAAACAGTCAGCGATGCAAGAATGGCGAGACAGCCGGCAACGGATTGTCTGACGCGTACTTTCATGATTGACTCCTCACTGAACCAGTGCCTGTGATCATCGACCGATGATCACAGGCACTGGTTGTTATTTTGACAACGAACTCATGCCCCGGTTACAGGCGCCACGTTACAGTAAGTTTCAACGCGGCAAGTTTAAAAAAGTTGTCAAGACGGCTGTGAAATTTCGCACAAGGCTTCACCGGCGACTTTGATGTCCGCCGTCTCAATGGCAAAATCACCCAGCGCGACGATGCCAACCAAACGCTTGCTGGTGTTCACAATGGGCATGCGCCGGATCTGGTGTTCGCTCATGAGTTTGGCTACATCGGCCACGGAGTCGTCCTCGTAGGCCCAGACGATGCCCTCGGTCATGACTTCGCGAACTTTGGTGTTCAAATCCTTGCCCGTCGCAACGGCACGAATCGCAATATCTCGATCTGAAATTGAGCCAATCATGCGGTCGTTTTCTTCCACCGGCATCATGCCGAAATTGCCCTTGAGCATCTTCTGGGCTACGTCCTGAATGGTTGCGTCCGGGCTTGTGACTTGCACGTCTTGGCTCATCAACTCTTTGACTTTCTGCATTTTTGATTTCCTTTTATCTATCGGGTTTGATGGGTTGCAGTCTCCTGCAAGAGGTCATTTCACCTAATTTGGCGCCTCATCGAAACCAGTCGATTACGCATTTACCTGTAGGACGCAGGCGCGCATGAACCAGCGAGAATATGTGCGGATTCCGCATGCGTTTGACCGATGCTAGACTTTGCACACCCTATGGCCGAATTCGCAGCACCGTTCAACCGCAAGGAAACCCATGTCAAATCCCATCAGCTTCTACTTTGGTTCCGGCTCACCGTATGCATGGAAAGTCTGGCTCGCACTGGAACACAAAAAATTGCCGTATGAAGCCAAACGCATGGCGTTTGATAACGGCGATCTCAAGACGCCAGCATTCACTGCCGTCAATCCGCGCCAGAAAGTACCGGCGCTGATGGACAACGGATTCGCGATGTATGAGTCGTCTGCCATTCTGGAGTATCTGGAGGACCGCTATGCCGACAGTGGCGAGCCAATATGGCCGAAGGACGTGCAGGCCCGCGCCATTGCGCGCCGTCGCGCAGCAGAAATCGTCGCCGAACTCGACCCCGTGAACGACAAGATTCTTGCCGAAATATTTGGCCCCGCTGACAAAGTGCCCAATGTGGAGACGATTGAAGTGGGCAAAAAAGCGCTGGCTGCAGAACTCATGATTATCGAGGGCTGGCTGGACAAGGATTTTGTTGCGGGTGACAAGTTAAGCGGCGCGGATTTCACCTTGTATCCATACTTGGCCTTTCTCGGTCGCGTCGATACCAGGAAGCCCGGCTACCACCTGCTCAAATTGGTGCCGCCGAAATTGACCGCGTGGATGAGGCGTATTGAAGCACTGCCGTATTTTGAAAAGACTTATCCACCCCACTGGAAAACGTAGATCGCCATTTGACGGGTGTCTCAGGGCGAAAGCGTTTGAAATGCCGCGCCAGTGCTAGCGTTTTCCCATTTACCCACGTCTCTAGATGCGTTCTTCGTTTTGTCCACAGCCGGACGCTTACATGTCCTACATACTCCTGATGCTCGAACTGCTGCGCAATCGGGCGTGTGAATCGCGTCGTGAAAGCGATTGATGTTCGGCAATTGCAATACCGGAATCGCGTTCGCCAATCCGGTGCCGGCAGCCGCAGCCGGTGCTAAAGTTTGCGTTCCCATCTATCGCAAACGGAGAAACCATGAAACGCTACGCCGCTTTCCCCACTGTATTACTCGTTGCCTTGCTGGGCATCGCTGCGCCGACAATTGCCATCGCGCAGGAGACCAAAACCGTCGCGCCAATGCGCGACGTGCTGCTGAGCAATGTCGGTAAACGCGTCGCCCTGAGATTGAGCGGTGACCAGGATATCGAAGGTACCGTGGTTGCCGTTGGCGCCGATACGGTGCTGCTGTCCAAGTTGTCAGGCAAGGATTTTTACGATGCAGTGATCGTAATCAGCAAGGTCAGTGCAGTGAGCTACAAGGCGCGTTGAAGAATCTCATCGGGCTTCGCGATCACGCGAAGTCCGGGTTTTGGCCCTTTTACGTGATTGCGGTCGCCTGCGACCACACCGCCTGCCAGCGCGCGGATATCGTCCGCCATCGATGCAAGCGTTGACGCGTTGCACGATTTGCTGATCATCGCGCCTCCTGAAGTTGCGCAAATTTTCCTTGTGTGACCAGCCACTGGACAAGCACTTCATTGCTTTCATCGGTTTTCAAGCCATCGGATTTGAATCCCAATTTCTCGACGACGCGGGTGGAGGCGATGTTGTCCGGGTTGACCTGCGCCAGTACCTCGTTGACGATGCCGCTGGCGAACGCAATCTTGAGCAGGGCCGTAATGGCCGCCGTTGCAACGCCTTGGTTGCGGCAGACGGTGGACACGCCATAGCCGATTTCAACGCGGCCATTTGCGGGTGCATCCTTGAATCCACAACTGCCCGCAATGTTGCCATCCGCTATCCGCAGCATGTAAAACGAAGTGCACCAGTGCACTGGCTTGCCGGCAGCGATTTGTTCCAGCGACCGCCTGGCCACAAACGCGGGCGGCAATGCTTCTTCCAGTGCGCGCGAGGCGATGCCGTCGGGGATGCGCGACTCTACAAGTGCGCGAAGGTCGCCAATCGAGATGGGTATAAGCGTGACAGACATGACTTCAGCAATCCTGTGGCGATAGAAATTCTTGTTTCAAGAATTATGCGCGATTACTGCCGCCCGGCGGCGCGCAGTCGTGCCGGTGCTCGTTTACTGCTTCTAGCGAAATTAAATTCTCGTAAAGCGCAATTTTCAGGGTTTGCCTTACCTTTTTTCGTCGGCAAAGATGCTATGTTTTTCCTGTATGGAAATAACATATGTACAATTTGTGCCTCACGGCTTGATGGCCTGACAATCTGGAGTAATTGATGAAATTAGCTTACGTTCTGCGCGTCTTCGTTGCAACTTCCACGTGGGCGATTACCTCCTGCGCCATGGCCCAAACGTCCAGCGCATGGACCACCGCTTCCCCACAAACGGCCAAACCCGCTGATCGTTACACACTCGGCGTAAGCGAGGGCACCTCGGGCGGGATCGATACTGCGGTGGCTATCGACAAATACCGGCCGTTAGCAACGGTGATGGAAAAGGCGCTGGGAAAACCGATCGTGATTTCGTTCGTGCGCAATTTCGAGACACTCGAAGCGGGCATGAAG
>JAJAYN010000516.1 GCA_026786225.1 Burkholderiales bacterium
GGACCACTCTTCAATACCAAAGGCGAAGTGATTGGGATCAACTCACAGATATTTAGTGGAAGTGGCGGCTATCTCGGAATCTCGTTTGCGATACCGATAAATACCGCAATGGGAGTGGCAAACCAATTGATCAAGTCAGGCAAAGTAAATCGCGGGCGCGTTGGGGTCACCATGAATCCAAATCCGATCACGAAAGATTTGGCTGAATCGCTGGGGCTCCCCAACACGAAGGGAGCGCTGATTGACGAGGTCGCCAAAGATAGCCCTGCGGAAAAAGCAGGCATTCTTGCGCAAGACTTTATTCTGAAGGTGAATGGAAAGCAGATTGAGACCTATATCGACGTGACACGTGCGATCAGCAATACCGCGCCTGGTTCGAAAGTAGTGATGTCGATCTGGCGCAAGGGTGGCCAGAAGGAAATTACGGTTACCGTAGGCGAGACGCCGAGTGACACCGTTGTTGCCAAAGCGCCGGATAAAAAAGATGAGAAGAAGGATGACGCGCCAAATCGACTAGGTCTGGTGATTGGCGAAATAAGCGAGGCCGCGCGCAAAGCATCAAAGCCGGAGATCGGCGTTTTGGTTAAGGATTCCGATGGCGCTGCGGAGCGAGCCGGAATTCGCGAAGGCGATATTATTCTTGCGGTGAACAACACTGATGTGAAGTCCGTCAGTCAATTCAACGATATTGTTGCCAAGTTGGACACTAAGAAGGCAGTTGCGTTGCTGGTCAAGAGGGAAAACCAGACACGCTATGTGACGTTACGAATCGATTCAAAGTAGCGTTTGAAACATCTGACGGTGCTGTCGCGGAGCTATTGCCACCTTTGCGATGACATGATTGCGGCCCTGCAAGCGATGCAGGGCCGTTTTGCTGTCGGCTATGTGTTGAACGTAATTGACGTCGACCAGCATCCGCAGCTTGAAGCAATATGGGGTGACAAAGTACCCGTACTACTGGACGCTGGTGTCGAGATTTGTCACTATTTTCTCGATGTAGAACGACTTGCACAGCATCTGATGAATCGAGCATAGTGCTCCTGAAACGCCGACTCACGGAGACATTTGAGGTAGAATACTTGCTTCCAACAAATAAGGGCACCCTTGTGTGCCCTTATTTGTTGTTGGACACCATAACATTATGAATTTAATACGAAATTTCTCCATTATCGCCCATATAGACCACGGCAAATCAACGCTGGCGGACAGGATTATCGAGCGCTGCGGTGGCCTTTCTTCCCGCGAAATGGAGTCCCAGGTACTGGACTCAATGGATCTGGAGCGTGAACGTGGAATTACCATTAAAGCGCAAACGGCAGCCTTAACCTATAAGGCACGTGATGGCCAGACGTATGAGCTAAATCTGATCGATACACCCGGCCACGTTGATTTTTCGTATGAGGTTTCGCGTTCACTTTCCGCCTGCGAAGGCGCGCTACTTGTCGTGGACGTCTCGCAAGGCGTGGAAGCGCAGACCGTCGCAAATTGCTATACGGCGCTGGATCTGGGTGTTGAAGTGACACCGGTTTTGAACAAAATAGATCTCCCAAGCGCAGATCCCGCTCGCGTAATCGCGGAAATCGAAGACATCATTGGCATCTATGCAGAAGATGCAGTGCAGTGCAGCGCAAAAACTGGTGTGGGCATAGACGATGTGATTGAAACAGTCATCGCAAAAGTGCCGCCGCCAAAAGGATCTGCATCGAATCCGTTGAAGGCATTGATAATCGATTCCTGGTTCGATAATTATGTGGGCGTTGTCATGCTCGTGCGCGTGGTGGACGGTACGGTACGGCCCAAAGACAGGATTCTTTTAATGGCTTCAGGCGCGCAACATCTTGTCGAGCAAGTAGGTGTGTTCACGCCACGTTCGCAGTCTCGCCCCATGCTTTCAGCAGGCGGTGTTGGATTTATCATTGCCGGAATAAAAGAGCTGAAAAATGCCAAGGTTGGCGATACGGTGACGCTGATGGAAAATCCAGCGAAAGAGCCATTGCCAGGATTCAAAGAGATCAAGCCACAGGTATTTGCCGGCTTGTATCCAATCGAGTCCAATCAATATGACGCCCTGCGCGACGCACTTACCAAACTTCAGCTAAACGATTCCTCTTTACGATTCGAACCGGAAACATCACAGGCGTTGGGATTCGGCTTTCGGTGCGGCTTCCTTGGACTGCTCCATATGGAAATCGTGCAGGAACGGCTCGAGCGTGAATACAACATGGATCTAATCACCACGGCACCCACGGTGATTTATCAGATCGTACAACGCGACGGTACTGTAACTGAAATTGAAAACCCATCACGACTGCCGGATCTTGCGAAAATCGAAGAAATCCGCGAGCCAATGATTATCGCCACAATGCTGATGCCACAGGAATACGTTGGCTCGGTCATTATTTTGTGCAACCAAAAGCGCGGCGTGCAAGTAGATATGGAGTACCACGGTCGGCAGGTAATCTTGAAGTACGAAATGCCTATGAACGAAGTGGTGATGGATTTTTTCGATAAGCTGAAATCCGTTTCGCGTGGTTATGCATCGCTGGATTACGAATTCAAGGAATACCGTGCATCTGATCTTGTCAAGCTCGATATTCTCATCAACGGGGATAAAGTGGACGCGTTGTCGCTGATCGTCCATCGTGCGAACAGCCAATACCGTGGGCGCGAACTCGCCAGCAAGATGCGTGAATTGATTCCACGTCAAATGTTTGACGTTGCGGTGCAAGCTGCGATTGGTGCCAATATTATTGCGCGTGAGAATATAAAGGCATTGCGTAAAAATGTGATCGCCAAATGCTATGGCGGTGATATTTCTCGGAAACGAAAATTGCTCGAGAAGCAAAAGGCCGGCAAAAAGCGGATGAAGCAAGTTGGCAACGTTGAAATACCGCAAGAAGCGTTCCTGGCTATCCTGCAAGTCGACGGGAAATAACGCAATCTGGGGTTTTGTCCGCCGGAATCGTCACTAGTCGCATTGACGTGCCGAAAGCGAACTTAAAACCACATAATCGCGCCCTGCAAAAATAGTTTGATTAATTCTGGAAAAGACGCAAAACGATGAATTGGGAAATGATCGGTTGGTTGGCTCTTGCGACGAGCGGGTTAGTCATTCTCGCGAGCTTCTTTGTCGGGCGCGCGCCGGTAGTACCGTCCATGGCCGCCAGTGGTGACGCACATGCGGATCGACATCCATTGCTCGCATGGCTAGAAATCGCGTGGCCGGTTTTTTTTATCGCTATGATGGGAATGCTTACGCTTAAGGAAGTACTGGGCTTCCCAGCCGTTCTGATGCTGGCTACAGCGTTGACAGGTGCCGTGTGGCTGGCAGACCTGCTTGTGTTGAAAAAGACCAGGCCTAAAAACGCCACCGAACCAGTCCTGGTGGAGATGGCTAGAAGCTTCTTTCCCGTTATTTTGATTGTGTTTGTGCTCCGCTCGTTTCTCTATGAGCCATTCAAAATTCCTTCTGAGTCAATGGTACCCACTCTCGTGGTAGGAGACTTTATACTGGTCAATAAATTTACCTATGGGATGCGTCTCCCGGTACTTAACAAGAAGATCATTGATATTGGCTTGCCGAAGCGTGGGGACGTGATGGTATTTCGTTACCCTGTCGATCCGACCAAGGATTTTATCAAGCGCGTTGTTGGACTTCCTGGTGATAAGATAACCTACAAAAATAAGCGTCTTGTCATCAACGATGAGCCGATCAACACTGAAA
>JAJAYN010000517.1 GCA_026786225.1 Burkholderiales bacterium
ACTGCCGCCGGAACAGCAAGCGCGGCGGCCGTTTCGATAAACACCAGCGGTTCGCTGGGTGTTTCGTCACGATTGCGACGTCGCGCGGGACGCGGCGTCGACCGCAGCGGAGAAGCGTCATCGATCTGGTCAACCGGGGCGGCCGATACAATCGTTGCCGTTTCAACGCGCGGAAAAGTCTGTACGGGTGCTGCCTGCACGGGCGCTGCATCGGCAATCGATTCGGTTACGATAGACATCGCTGGTGCTGGTACATGTTCTGCCACCGATGCTGCCGCAACATGCTCAACAGCCGGTGCATGACTGGCGACATCAACTACCGCTGCGGGAGCGGCTGGTAGCGTTTCTGCAAATGACATATGTGCCGATTCACCTGGAGGCGACATGTCTTGAGCCGTGGCGGTCGGATGATCCGTCGCCGATGGCAATGCGGCCGCGCCATTTTGCTCGGCTCGCGGCTCGCGGCCCTCGCGACCACCTCGGCCACCACGGCCACGGCGCCTGCGCCCGCGACCTTCACCCTCCTCACCTTGATCGACTGGCCGGGCTTCGAGGGCGGATCTGGGTTGCTGTTGCTGGCGCGGCTTTTGTACCTGTGGAGCCTGCTCAGGTCCGGCACCTGCAGTCGCGGGATCAACGGACTTGTCGGCACGTTGATCACGCGCTTCACTGGGACGATTACGTTCATTGCGCTCATTACGATCACTACGCGGTCCGCGTTCCTGACCCGGTGGCGCGGATTGCCCTGCTGGGCGATCTTTACGGTCACCGCGTTTGCGGTCGCCGTCGCGTCCATCACGTCCGTCGCGGCGCGCGCGATCTCCACCGCCACGACCGTCTCTGGATTCACGGGGTGGTCTTGCCTGGGTTGCCGGCTGTGGTGCCGGTTGCGGCTGCGGCGCGGGTTCGGTGCCGAACAAGCTGGTGAATCGCTTCCACAGCGATGGCGCCACTTCGGGCGTTGCAGTTGCTTCGGCGGCCGCTGCACGAGGGCGTGGCTCAGCCGAGATCGGCGCGGGTTGTGTCGGTGTAATCCCCTTGACGATAGGCTCCGGACGGGCTGGTTTGGATTCGAGTTCCGCCGCTTTTGCCGCGGCCACTTCTTCAACCGGACGATTGACCATCTGGTAGCTGGGCACGACCGCATCCAGTTTTTCAGAGTCCGAACGCAGGCGCTCGACCTCGTAGTTAGGTGTCTCAAGATGGATGTTAGGAATGAGCAAAACATTGACCTTGAAGCGCATTTCCATCTTGTGGATGTCCTGGCGCTTTTCGTTCAGCAGGAACGTGGCAACATCCACTGGCACCTGTGCGTGAACGGCACCGGTGCCTTCCTTCATTGCCTCATCCTGAATGATGCGCAGGATATGTAAGGCAGACGATGCGGTATCGCGTATGTGGCCAAGGCCGTGACAACGCGGGCAGGGAATATAACTGGACTCCGAGAGCGCCGGCTGCAAACGCTGGCGCGAGAGCTCGAGCAGGCCGAAGCGGGATATTTTCCCGGTCTGCACGCGTGCGCGGTCGTATCGCAACGCGTCGCGCAGGCGATTTTCCACCTCACGCTGATTCTTGGTTGACTCCATGTCGATGAAATCGATAACGACCAGACCGCCCAGATCGCGCAGCCGCAGTTGACGGGCGATTTCATCGGCCGCCTCGCAATTGGTACGGAACGCCGTTTCTTCAATATCGTGACCCTTGGTTGCGCGTGCCGAGTTGACGTCGATCGACACCAGTGCTTCCGTGTGGTCGATGACGATTGCACCGCCAGACGGCAAGGTGACATCACGGCGGTACGCTGTTTCGATCTGGTGTTCGATCTGAAAGCGCGAGAACAGCGGGACATCGTCGTGATACAGCTTTACCTTGTGGACGTTGGCTGGCATCACCGTCGACATGAACGACTGTGCCTGCTCAAAAATCTCTGGCGTATCGATGAGAATTTCACCGACGTCGGGCTGGAACAGGTCGCGAATCGCGCGGACGACGAGGCTGGACTCCAGATAGATCAGTTCCGGCGCTTTGACATCCTTGGCCGCGCCATCGATGGCTTCCCACAATTGCATCAGATAGCCCAAGTCCCACTGCAGTTCTTCAGCAGAGCGACCGATACCGGCTGTACGGGCAATGACACTCATGCCCTCGGGTACGGTGAGTTGATCGAGCGTCTCGCGCAACTCGGCGCGCTCTTCACCTTCGACGCGCCGGGAGACACCGCCACCGCGCGGATTATTTGGCATCAGCACAAGGTAACGGCCCGCCAGCGACACATAAGTAGTGAGGGCCGCGCCTTTGTTGCCACGCTCGTCTTTCTCCACCTGGACCAGCAGTTCCTGGCCGACGCGGAGGTTTTGCGCAATCTTGCCGCGCGTGCCTTCGCCGTCTTCACCCTGCACGTATTCGCGGGTCAATTCTTTGAACGGCAGGAAGCCGTGGCGTTCGGCACCATAGTCAACAAATACGGCTTCTAGCGAGGGCTCGACGCGAGTGACTTTGGCTTTGTAGATATTGCTTTTGCGCTGTTCCTGGCCAACGTGTTCGATGTCGAGATCGACGAGTTTTTGTCCGTCTACGATGGCAACGCGCAGTTCTTCTGCCTGCGTTGCGTTAAATAACATGCGTTTCATAATTCTTCCTTCTCGCGCACTTTCAACGACAGGCGAGGGCGAAGACGAACCCGGCAGGTCATGCGCGCAACAGGCGCACAGACCGAGGCGATAAACAGCGCGTTAGACGGCTAGGTGCAACGATAAAAATGACGTGCCGCACCGCGCAGGGTCGTTGGACCTTGCGGTATCGAGAGTCGATGTTGGTGGGGACTGTTTGTCATCTTGCGGTGCGAGCCAAAAATCTGCGGTGCTGTTGTTATATGTCGGCGTTCCCACGTTGGAGCGCGCCTGACTGCCTTGTTACCTTTGAGCAGTTTTCGCGGACCAGAACGGCTCCACCAAAACACCCATCTGTTCATCTTCACGCCACCCGGTGCTGCTGTCCCCTTCGCGGACCGTGCGCGCAAATCGTTTAGTATAGCTACTTTTTTGGGCGAGAATCTTGAGACCAATTGGTGAAGAACTAGCCC
>JAJAYN010000518.1 GCA_026786225.1 Burkholderiales bacterium
GCTTGCGAATTCCACCCCAACTTGAAGTCACAATTTGTGACTTCAAGTTTGTAAACTCTTGATCGTTAAGCTGAAAAAGGAAATCTTGAGGAAACCGATCAATATTTCGCTGTACTGCCTGCATCAAAACTCTGGTCTCGACACCATAGAGCATTGCAAGATCCTGCGAGAACATCACACGCTGACCACGCACGACGGCAATTTTTGAGACGACGATTTCATACTCAACCAATGCCTGCTTCGCCGTGAGCTTGTTAGCCACGAGCTGCCACCATCATGTTCACAAAGCGATCAAACAAATAGCCAACCTCATGCGGCCCTGGGCTTGCTTCCGGATGCCCCTGAAAACTGAACGCCTGCTTGTCTGTCCGCTCGAGCCCTTGGCAGGTGCCATCAAACAGCGATTTGTGTGTCACGCGCAAATTTGCTGGCAGTGTGCTTTCGTCAGCTGCGAAACCGTGGTTCTGGCTGGTGATGAAAACTTTCCCGGTTGCCAAATCCTGCACCGGATGATTGGCACCGTGATGACCGAACTTCATCTTCATCGTCTTCGCGCCGGAAGCAAGTGCCAATAACTGGTGGCCAAGACAAATGCCGAAAACAGGAATGTCGTTGGCGATAATTTCCCGGATGGCGGTAATCGCGTAATCGCAAGGCTCCGGGTCACCGGGGCCATTGGAAAGAAAAACACCGTCCGGCTTCAACGCGAATGCATCACCTGCCGATGCTTCTGCAGGCAGGACAGAAATGCGACATCCGCGCTCGGCCAGCATACGCAGAATGTTGTGCTTGATGCCGTAGTCGTAAGCGACAACATGAAATTTTGGATTTTCTAGCACCCCGTAACCGGCACCGAGCGCCCAGGTCGATGCATTCCATGCGTATGCCTGCTTGCAGCTCACCACTTTTGCCAGATCCAGTCCGGACATATTTGGCGCGCCCTTCGCAAACGCCAGCGCGCTGGAAATGGCGGCAGCGGTGTGGGAACCGGCCAGAATGCAGCCGTTTTGTGCGCCCTTTTCGCGGATCAGACGGGTCAGTCTGCGCGTATCGATGTTGGCAATCGAAACCACGCCATCGCGCTTCAGGTACGCGGGCAAAGTCTCTTGCATGCGCCAGTTGGAGGCGAGTGTGGGCAGATCGCGAATGATCAGGCCCGCAGCGTAGCATTTGTCGGACTCGACATCCTCCGCATTGGCGCCAGTGTTGCCGATATGCGGATAGGTCAGCGTGACGATCTGCCCCATGTAGGACGGGTCAGTGAGGATTTCCTGGTATCCAGTCATTGCCGTGTTGAATACGACCTCACCGGCGCTTTGACCGTCAGCGCCGATCGATACGCCCTTGAACACCGAGCCGTCGGCGAGCACAAGCACAGCAGGTTGAAGGTGGGTGGCAAAAGGGGCGGGGGAATGCACGTGAACTCCGGAGAAAAACGGGGGAAATGCTTTAGCGACGGACATAAAAAACGGGAAAGACCGGTGTCGGCACTTTCCCGCGCTCTTCTGTTAAAAGCTTCCGCGATTAAGAGGTAATTTTACCTTATTGCCGCTTCTTGGGCAACGCCGCTTTGGTCGTTATTTAAGCCCGAGCACATCGTCCATGCCATAAAGGCCGGCCTTCTTGTCAGCGAGGAAGATAGCCGCGCGCATTGCGCCTTGTGCGTAATTCGTACGTGATGTCGACTTATGGCTAATTTCTATGCGTTCACCAGTGCCCGCGAACATGACCGTGTGATCGCCAATAATGTCTCCGCCGCGAATGGCCGAAAAGCCGATGGCGCCGGATTTGCGCGCCCCCGTATTGCCGTGACGCTCAAAAACCGCAATCTCATCCAGCGACTTGCCGATAGCCTGTGCTGCGACTTCGCCTAGTTGCAGCGCAGTTCCCGATGGCGCGTCCACTTTGAGACTGTGGTGGGTTTCAATCACTTCCACATCGTATTGTTCGTGCAAAGCGCTGGTGGCGAGGGCGACCAGCTTGAGCATCACGTTGACGCCAACGCTCATGTTTGGCGCAAACACAATCGCTATGTCTGTTGAGGCAGTCTCAATAAGTTTTTTCTCGTCGGTCGAAAACCCGGTCGTGCCGATAACCATGTTCACGCCGTGTTGGCGACAAAGGGCGATATGCCGCAACGTGCCTTCCGGCCTTGTGAAGTCGATGAGTACATCCGCATTTGCCAGCGCGGCGTCGAGGTCCGCACTAATCGCCAAGCCCGCCGCGTTCGGTGATAGTGCGCTTGCGTCCAGCCCAAGCAAAGGGCTGCCGGCATGCTCGAGCACGCTGGAGACTTTCACTGCTGGGACTGCACCAATGGCGTCGAGGAGTGCCCGCCCCATGCGGCCGCCCGCACCGACAATCGCGATCCGCAGTTTTGCCTGCTGTGCCACGCGAGCCTTTTGGCCTATTGTTTAGGCGGGGGTGCACCTGGCGGCAAACTATCCGGTAATTTCCGCTTCTCGCCACCACCCGTCAAAATCTCAATGGCGGACGCCTTGCCGTCGATGCGTGCAACTTTGTCGCTTTCAAACATGATCGTGACTTTGTACTGCTGCTTGTCACGTCCAAATGGACCAAAGCTGGTGCTCTGATCCAGGCTGAAATAATAGTCCCAGCGATTGCCGTTAAATACATCCTGCAGCAGCGGGGTACCAAGCGCGGTGCGGACGTCCAGCCTGCTCATGCCGGGCTTTACCTTGGCGAGCTGCTCCTGGGTTACCAGATTACCTTGCTGAATATCGATGCGATGCACACCAAAACCGGCGCAACCAGCCATAACGGCGGCGATCACTACAACGGCAATGCGAGCACTAAATCGGGCAACATGCATGACAGACTTTCGAGACCATTTATCGGCACATTATAGCTGACACAGACTCAACCCAGCTCTCGCAGCGACCACAACAGTCCACGCTAAAAACAGCTTATGATGGACACACACAACTTGGAATTGTTATGTCCGAATCAAAAGAGCTGAGAAACATGGGCCTCAAGGCCACATTTCCCCGATTGAAGGTGCTCGACCTGTTTCAGAATTCCAAGCAGCGCCATATGTCGGCCGAGGACGTCTATAAACTCCTCTTGAATGAAAACGCCGATATTGGTCTCGCTACCGTGTATCGCGTGCTGACGCAATTTGAGCAAGCTGGTTTGCTGGTTCGCCACCACTTTGAAAGTGGCAAGGCGGTATTCGAATTGAACGAAGGCAGCCATCATGACCACCTCGTCTGCCTGCAATGCGGCCGCGTCGAAGAATTTTATGACGCAGAAATCGAGAAGCGCCAGCAAAAAGTAGCCAAGGACAGAGGGTTCAACATCCACGACCACTCCTTGTATTTGTATGCAGATTGCATCAAACCGGCTTGCCCACACAAGAAATCCGCTTGAGCTGAGCAACCCGACATGAGGAGTGACGTGTGAAGCGTTTCTGGGGAAAAATACTGTCGGGTTGCTTTGTCATTGGCTTACTTGGCACTGCGGGTTTCGTATTGGCCCGCGACGTAGCACCTGTGGCCGCAGATTTGGCGCATATCCGCGCCTCTGATCTCCCCAAAGAAGGTCGCGATACACTGAGCCTGATCCGCAAGGGTGGCCCTTTTCCCTACCCAAAAGACGGCAGCATTTTCTCTAACCGCGAACGTGTCCTCCCCAAGGAGCCGCGTGGCTTTTATCACGAGTTCACCGTAAAAACGCCGCGCTCGCGCGACCGTGGTGCGCGTCGCATTGTCTGTGGAGGGATGACAGGGAAGCCGCCGACATCGGGCGTTTGCTACTACACCGACGACCACTACACGTCGTTCAAGAAAATCAAGGAGTAGCGCAATGGCCTCCCCCGAACTCAAGAACCTGCTTGCCAGCGATCAACCGCGCGGTGTTTACTGGGCAAAGTCGCACGCCAGCGTCTCGGAATTGAGCAAACTTGCCCACTCCAAACGAATGGCTTTCTTTCATCTAGAAGGTCAGAAAATAGAGAAGAAAGAGCAATTCCTGAATCACGCCGCTGTCGCCATGAAGTTCCCGTCGCATTTTGGCAATAACTGGGATGCTTTCTATGACTGCCTGACTGACATGGATTGGGTCGAGACTGAGGGCTATCTTATCTACTTCGACCACACCGATGTCTTCGCGAGCCATCACGAAAGTCAGCTGGAGACGGTCGTCGAGCTATTTCAGGA
>JAJAYN010000519.1 GCA_026786225.1 Burkholderiales bacterium
CGGTGGAGTCCAGCAGGTCTGCGCCACGCACAACATGTGTCACGCCTTGGTCCGCGTCATCGACCGTAACCGCTAACTGGTAGGCAAATAGTCCGTCGCGTCGTCGTACGACAAAGTCGCCAATTTATGACTGAATGCGCTGTTCGATCCGGCCTTGCACGTGGTCCATGAATGAGATGCACGCATTCGACGTTCGTACACGGATCGCGTTTCCAGCCTCGGCGTTTCCCGCATGGCAACAGGTACCCGGATAAACCGGGCCCTCCAGACCGAAGAGCGCAGAGTCAGCAATCTCTTTACGCGAGCAGACACATGCATAAATTGATCTGTTTGCGCGCAGATTCTGGAGGGCTACGTCGTACAGGTTCTTGCGCTTGCTTTGAATTTCGACCTCACCATCCCACTGCAATCCGAATGCCTGCAAGGTGCGCAAAATATCGGTGGTGAAGATCGGGTCGCAACGTGTCTCGTCGATGTCCTCAATACGCACCAGCCATTTGCCATTGTTTGCCTTGGCGTCGAGATAGCTGGCCAACGCCGCGACAAGCGAGCCGAAATGCAGAGGCCCGGTGGGTGAGGGCGCGAAGCGGCCTATGTAGCCCATAATTGGCACCATATTCTATTAGAGCGCATCCGATGATTTATCGAATTGCTGAGCAAGCGGACTGGGTGCGCGCGCAACGCGAGGGCGCATTCGCAAGTGCTGATTTGGCGGAGGAAGGATTTATACACTGCTCCGAGCAACATCAGGTCGCGCGTACCGCAAAAAAATACTACGCGGGTAAAACGGCGCTGGTGTTGCTTGAAATCGACGACGGCGTGCTCGGTACAGCGCTGGTGCGCGAAGACCTGACGGGGTCGGGTTTGTTCCCGCATAGCTATGCGCCGATCCCACTTGTTGCGATCGTGCGTCATTTCGATTTTGCCGTTGCCATGGATGGAAGCTTTGCCTTGCCTGCCGGCTTGGAATGGTCATCCAACAACAACGATTGAATCGTGTCGGGCGATTGAAATTGCTTGATAAACCATCGCAATGCTTTGCCCGTGCGGTTCGGTCGCCATGCGATAACGGTTTCTCCGCCGGGCTTGCTGATTTCGACATCAAGAATTCCAAGCCGGCCAGCGCGTTGCTCGCGTTCCGCGATGGCCAACGGCAGAAAGCCTACGCCCAGACCCGCAACATGCGCGGCGATTTTGGCGTTCATGGACGGCATTGTCAGTACGTCCTGGCCAGAAAGCAGCCCCACGGTTCTGGCGGGCATATTTCGCGATGAGTCGGCGACGCTGACCGCGCGATATTTGTGTATTGTCGCCTCACTCAACGGTTGCGTCTCATTGCAAATCGGATGCGAAGGTGCCGCAACGAAGGCGAAACCGAGTTTGCCCAGCGGCAGCGTGGCATAGCCGCCGCCAGACGGCACATCGCCTGATGCGCCGATGACCAGATCAGCCCGGCCGGAAATCAACGCGTCCCAATTTCCGCCCAACACTTCGGTCATGATCTTGATACGTGTCCCCGACGCCTCGAGGTCAAACGCAGCGAGAAGCGGGAACAATCGCTGCGGCTCGATGATGGTATCGACCGCAATACGCAACTCTGTTTCCCAGCCTTTGGCGACCTGCTGGATGCGGCATTCAAGATCCGTTGCCGCGCGTAGCAACTGTCTCCCCTCGGTCAGCAGTTCAAAGCCGGCACCGGTAAGTTTGGCGCGATGCCCACCCCGGTCGAAAAGCAATACATCCAGATCCTGTTCAAGCTGCTGGACGGTATACGTGATCGCAGAGGGTACGCGGTGCAGTTCGGTTGCTGCCGCCGCGAATGATCCGCCGCGGGCAATCGCGTCCAGAACCTGAATCGCGTCGAGGGAAAGTCGCATGTTCAAATAAATTGAATAAGATGAGCAAAATTATCCGCTTGAACACTGGTGGCGTCCAGCCCAATATGACGCCATGTATTGCTGACGTGGCAAATCTAGGAGATCAAAATGATTGAACTAAGAAAAAGTGGCGAACGCGGATACGCCGATCACGGCTGGCTCAAGAGTTTTCATAGTTTTTCCTTCGCCGATTATTACGATACCAGGCACATGGGTTTTGGCCCACTACGCGTGATCAACGAAGACCGCGTCGCAGCCGGTATGGGCTTCGGCAAGCACGGACATCGTGACATGGAAATCATCAGCTACGTTCTCGAGGGTGCATTGGCGCACGAAGACAGCATGGGCAATGGCTCCGCGATCAAGCCGGGCGACGTGCAGCGCATGAGTGCCGGCACCGGCGTCACGCACAGCGAATTTAATCACTCCAAAACCGGCGCGACGCATTTCCTGCAAATCTGGATCATGCCAAATGTGACCGGTATCAAGCCGTCATATGAAGAAAAGCATTTCGATGCGGCATCCAAGCGCGGGCTGCTTCGGCTGATTGGATCGAACGAAGGTCGTGAGGGTTCGGTCGTGATTCATCAGGATGCGAGCCTTTACGCAGGTCTGTTCGACGGCGCAGAACACGCTGAGCTATTGATTGCGGCGGGCCGCCTGGCCTACGTACATGTTGCACGCGGTAGCGTCGCGGTAAACGGAAAAACACTGGCCGCGGGTGATGCGGCCAAGCTGGCCGACGTGACCAGCGTTCGCATCGACAAGGGCGAGGACGCAGAAGTGCTTGTGTTCGACTTGCCACAGTAACAAAACGATTTCAGAAGGCTGCCATGAAAACTACATCGTCCACCCAACCATTTGCACGCGTTATCGATTCGCAATGGGCCAACGTCGGCGACAATCTAAAGGTACGCCGTGCACTGCCGGCGCCGCAGAAAAACGCTCTGGGTCCATGGGTATTTCTTGACCACTTCGGTCCAATGGCGACTGATCCACGCGGGCAGGGCGTGCCAGCCCATCCGCACGCAGGCATTGAAACGGTAACCTATCTGCTGGAAGGTGGTATGGCGCATCGCGATTCGGCGGGACACGAGGGCCGGGTCGAAGCTGGTGGCGCGCAATGGATGACGTCCGGGCGCGGCATCGTACATGCCGAGCGGCCATTCGACCCTGACGGCAATCAGACAGAAAAGAATTTCACACTTCACGGCATGCAGCTATGGACGAGTTTGCCACGCGCGCTGAAAATGATGCCGCCACGCTATCAGCGCATCAGCGCAGCGGAAATACCCATCATCAGCAAAGAGGGAGCGACTGTTCGTGTGATTGCAGGCGAAAGCGATGGATTGCGTGGCCCGGCTGATGTATTGATGCCGCTGTTTCTATGGCACGTCGCGCTCGAACCCGGCGGCCAATGGCAGGGCCAAACACCTGCAGCCATGGAGGCCGGTGTTTATGTAATGGCGGGCGAAGTTGCGGTGGATGGTAATACAACGCCATTACGTGTCGGACAGCTCGGCATCGTTGCGCAGAATGCGGAAGCTGCGGTCGGGTCAATCGCCATTCGAAATGATGGTGAGGCGCTGGCGCATATCATGTTGCTGGGCGGTGCACCTGCCGAAGGGCCATTGGTATTTCATGGCCCGTTCGTCATGAATTCGATGGAGCAAATCCGGTATGCTGAAAAGGCCTATATGACTGGACAGATGGGCTCACTCGAGAGCGTCTAGTCGCGACAACACTCAACCCGACAAACATTGGAAACCAAATGACCCAAGCAAAAATTCTCGCCTTCGCCGGTAGCTCCCGCAAGGAATCCTGGAACCGCAAAGTGCTCAATGTCGCCGTGCAAGGTGCGCGCGACGCGGGTGCTGAGGTAACTGTCGTCAATCTTGGCGAATTCCCCATGCCGATTTATGACGCGGACTGGCACGAGGCCAATGGTGTGCCTGAAAATATGTTGAAGCTTCGTGAGTTGATGATGGCGGCCAATGGCTTGCTCATCGCCAGTCCTGAATACAACGCATCCATTACGCCGCTCCTGAAGAACACGCTTGACTGGTTGTCCCAGTCGGTGGACGGTGCCAGTGGCAGCGCGCCTTACGCAAACAAGATCGGCGCGCTGGTTGGCGCATCCAACGGCGCGTTCGGCACCATCAGGGCGCTTCCGCATGTTTCTTACATCCTGTCGAATCTGGGTGTGTTCATGCTGCCGGTCCTCGCTGTGCCCGTCGTCAGTCAAGCCTTTGACGCGGCGGGCAATATGACCAACGAGCGTACGCGAAATATGGTCACGGGTCTGGGTGCAAGATTGGCCCGCACCATTGAAAAGCTGGCGTGATTGATAAGCGCTATTGGCTGCATCGGTAATATTCATTGGTACATGGCTTCACGACCGCGCAAACTCACATTGATGTTTTAACGAGAGGGTCATCATGGGCAAAAAAGCAGTAACGGCAGCAAGCATGCCAATCGATTTGGGTATCAGTGAAAAGGATCGCGCAAAAATTGCGGAAGGGCTTTCGCACCTGCTCGCGGACACTTATACCCTCTACCTGAAAACGCACAATTTTCATTGGAACGTGAAGGGCCCAATGTTTCAGACTTTGCATCTCATGTTTGAGACGCAATACACGGAGCTTGCGTTGGCGGTCGATCTCATCGCCGAACGCATTCGTGCGCTCGGGTTCCCGGCACCTGGAACTTATAGCCAATATGCCAAGCTCTCATCGATCAAGGAAACCAGTGGCGTGCCCGAGGCGACGCAGATGATACGGCTGCTCGTTGAAGGACAGGAGGCGGTGACGCGCACGGCCAGAAAAATATTTCCTGTTGTCGACAAGGCAAGTGATGAACCCACCGCAGACTTATTGACACAGCGTATGCAGGTTCATGAGAAGACTGCCTGGATGCTGCGTGCGTTGTTGGATAAATGAGTTTGAAAAACGAATTTGATTTCGACAGTTTCAGCCCCATTTGCTGACGCATCCATTACAAATAACGGAAACCAATATGGCAACCATTGAACTCACCAAAGAAAACTTCAGCGCGACGATTGAAAACAATGACGTAGTCGTCGTCGATTTCTGGGCGCCGTGGTGCGGCCCCTGCCGCATGTTCGCGCCTACATTCGAAGCGGTAGCCGAGCAATATCCGAACGTGGTGTTCGCCAAGCTCAATACCGAAGACCAGCAAGAACTGGCCGCATCGTTCAACATCCGCTCAATCCCGCCGCTGATGGTATTTCGCCAACAGGTCATTATCTTCACGCAAGCTGGCATGTTGCCGAAGGCGGAGTTCGAACACGTCGTGCAGAAATCACTTGAGGTTGATATGGTCAAGGTGCATGCGGAGATTGCGGCGCAGGACACGCAGTCGGCGTAAGTTGGGCATAGTCGCAGCATTCGCGGCGATATGAATTTCATCGCGTTGCGAGAAATCGAACGCATCGCGAAAGTCGTGCCGCGTTCAGGTTTGCAGCCCTGCTAAACGAGGGAGCGCCCTCTCTCAACCCGGAAAGCGACAATCGCCATCAACATGCAATGGCCCAACACGTAGTTGTGGCCCCTCGAGTTGGCCCAGCAGGGACGCTGAACCTCAGTCGTCGCGCAACGCGACGATCATAAAAACAGCGATGCTCGCGTCAGCGGACGCTGGGTGAGCGCTTGTCTTTTTCTAAAGACAGATCAGAGCGCAGATCACATCGCAGACGGATGCTTTTGGACCGGCTTCAAAAACAACCGTGGTACGTCCCCTATTATTTTACTAAACGGAGAGGTCTGGCCATAGAACGAGGTTAGCACAAGGGCCAAGTCAATTGTTTGAATGTTAGAACTGACCCCGTTGTTGCGCCGCTGAACCTCAGTCGTCGCGCAACGCGACGATCATAAAAACAGCGATGCTCGCGTCAGCGGACGCTGGGTGAGCGCTTGTCTTTTTCTAAAGACAGATCAGAGCGCAGATCACATCGCAGACGGATGCTTTTGGAC
>JAJAYN010000520.1 GCA_026786225.1 Burkholderiales bacterium
CTGCTGGACCGCGTGCTGCAATGGGACGCGCACGCTATCCGTTGTAGCGCGACCTCGCATCGTGACCCGGACAATCCCTTGCGCGAAGCGGGTGGCTTGGCCACGTTAGCCGGTATCGAATACGCCGCGCAGGCCGTCGCCGTGCACGGCTCACTGTTGCGAAATGAGACGGTACCGCGCAATGGCGTATTGGGGGCGCTAAAAAACGTCACCGAGAGTCAACAGTGGCTTCACGAGATTGCCGGCGACATCGTGGTCGAAGCCAACCTCCTGCACAGCGACCCGGCAGGCGGCATTTTTTCATTCGCGGTGTTGGCCGGCGACACGCGCTTATTGAGTGGACAATTCACACTTATGTACATCGACGCGGTAAATCAATTGCAGGCGCACGACGCATGAAGCGCGCACTGGTGACGGGCGGTAGCGGCAGTATCGGCGCTGCGATTTGCCGTGAGCTTTCTATCAACGGGTTTCACGTGATCGTGCATGCGCACCGGCGACTGGCAGAAGCGGAGTCGCTCGCCGCCGCATTGCGTGAAGCCGGTGGCAGTGCCGAGGCCGTGTCGTTCGACGTATGTGACAACGCGGCCGCGCTTGCCGCGCTGACGGAGAATCTGAAAGCCGGGCCGGTGCAGGTGCTGGTCAACAATGCAGGTATCCATGATGACGGTTTGATGCCGGCCATGAGTGAGGCGCAGTGGCGCCGGGTGATCGACGTGAGCCTGAATGGTTTTTACAACGTTACCCAGCCACTGCTGATGCCGATGATACGCACGCGCTGGGGGCGAATCGTCTCGATCAGTTCGGTCGCCGGGTTGCTCGGCAATCGCGGACAGGTGAATTATTCGGCAGCCAAAGCCGGTTTGCACGGTGCCACCAAGGCACTTGCGCTGGAAGTAGCCTCGCGCGGCATCACGGTCAATGCCGTCGCGCCGGGATTAATCGAATCACCGATGCTAGCGAAATTCTTTCCACCCGAGCGCGTCAAGCAACTCGTGCCATTGGGGCGGGTCGGGCGACCGGAGGAAGTGGCGGCGACCGTGGGCTTTCTTTGTTCCGAGCGGGCAGGCTATATTTCCGGCCAGATCATCAGCGTCGATGGCGCAATGACCTGACACCGCGCCGATACGGGCATCCACAAACTGCTAGGATTCGCCGTGCCTCAGCAGTGATCGCAATAACCAAGAGAATCCACCCGATGCCAAGACTCGCAATCATCAACACACCCGAAGCGGAGCGCCGCTGCGAAGTGTTTGTCATCGGCTGCGGTCCTGCCGGCTCCACCATCAGCACCATGCTCGCGCAAAAGGGCCGCGATGTTGCTGTCGTTGAAAAAGACAGGCATCCGCGTTTTCACATCGGTGAATCATTGTTGCCGCAGAACATGCCGATCCTGCAGGAACTCGGTGTGTGGGAGGAGTTGAATGAAATCGGCATCCGCAAGGACGCTGCAGAATTCGAATCCCATGCGCAAGGCAAGACAGTGGCCTTTGAATTTTCCCAGGCATTCGACAAGCGCTGGCCGCACGCCTTTCAGGTGCGCCGGTCAGAGTTCGACCACATGTTGCTGCGCAATGCAGCGGAAAAAGGTGCGCGCATTTACGAAGGCGCGCGCGTAACGACGGTCGAGTTTGGCAATCTTGAACGCCATGAAGACACCGTCGTCACGCTGAAACTTGAAGACGGCTCCGTGCAGACCTGGCGCACAAAGTTCCTCGTCGACGCTTCCGGGCGAGACACCTTTCTATCGGATCGTTTTGGCATCAAGCAGAAAAATAAAACCCACGCCAGTGCGGCGATCTTTGGGCATTTTCGCAATGCGCGGCGCAACGAAGGCAGCGCTGAGGGTAACATCACCATCGTCTGGTTTGCCCACGGCTGGTTCTGGTTTATTCCACTCAAGGACGGCACCACCAGCGTCGGCGCAGTGTGTTGGCCCGCATACATGAAATCGCGCAGCACCGATCCCACCACCTTCCTGATGCAGACCATCGCGCTGGCACCCGAAATTGCCGGGCGGCTCAAGGATGCCGAATTGACGGCACCGGTTACCGCGACCGGCAACTATTCGTACTATTCCTCGCGAATGGCAGGTCACGGTTACCTCATGGTCGGCGATGCCTGGGCGTTTATTGATCCGGTATTTTCCAGCGGTGTATTTCTGGCGATGAACAGCGCCAAACTGGGTGCCGGCGTGGTCGACGCCGTGCTGAAAGACCCTGCTTCGGCACCCGCGCAATACCGGCAATTCGACCGCACCGTGCGACGTGGCGTCAGTACTTTTTCGTGGTTGATCTACCGCATGACGTCACCCGTGATCCGCAAGCTTTTCATGGCGCCGCGCAATGTGTTTGGCGTGCAGTCTGCGGTGGTGTCGTTGCTCGCAGGCGACGTATTTCGCGATGGCCCGGTACGGCCACGCTTGTATTTGTTCCGGGTGATTTACTACCTCAATTTTCTCGCTGACCTGCCGACCGCGTTTCGCGCCTGGCGCAAACGCCAACGCGATATTCAGGTGCCGGGGGAAGGCATATGAAGCACATCGGGCGCTGCCAGCTTGGCGGCGTGGCGGTGTTCGTCGCCACCTGTGCATCCTCGGCACTCGCGGAGATGCTGCCGCTGTGGGAAGTCGGGGGTGGCGTCGCGGCCATCAGTTTTCCGGATTATCGGGGCAGCGCCAGCCGTCGCAGTTACCTGTTGCCGGTCCCGGTGCTGGTGTATCGCGGCGACATATTCCAGATTGATCGCGAGAAAATGCGCGGACTACTTTTCAAAAGTGATCGCGCCGAACTGGATATCTCGATCAGCGGTTCGGTGCCCGTTCGCAGCGACGGCAATCGCGTGCGCGAAGGCATGCCGGATCTCGATCCATCGCTCGAAATTGGTCCTTCACTAAATATTTGGCTGGCCAAAACCGAGAGCGCAAAACTGGCGCTCAGGCTGCCGCTGCGCGCAGTCATTGCCAGTGATTTCCGCTCGGTGCACAGCGCAGGTGTGCTCGCCAATCCAAATCTCAATCTTGACTTGAGAGCGGGTCAGGGATGGCGCGTAGGCCTGGTGGCTGGCGCGCTGTTTGCTGATCGCAAGTACCACGACCATTTTTATGGCGTGGCACCGGCGTATGCCAGGCCGGGGCGATCGGCGTATCGCGCAGCCGGCGGCTACTCCGGCGCGCAGTTTATCGCGGCGCTTTCCCGTCGCTTCGAGCCGGCGTGGGTCGCGGGTTTTGTGAAGGCCGATGTCCTCAATGGCGCGGCATTCGCTTCCAGTCCATTGGTTGAGCGGCGCAACAATGTTTCAGTAGGCATTGCCGTGACGTGGGTATTCGCGCAGTCCGGCACACGGGTTGAGCGCAACGAATAGCGATGCGTCGGCGTTTGCCCGGCCACGAAATCCTGAATACACTATAGACAACCCTGAAGATCTCTAAAAATTGATCGATATGCGCCCTCGCTACCCTAAAACTGTCGTCATCATTCCGGCCTACAACGAAGCCGCCACCATCCGCGAACTGGTCGAAGCGGCGTTGAAAATCGTTCCCGATGTTGTAGTCGTCGATGACGGCTCTACCGACAACACGGTGGATCAGTTGCAGGGTTTACCGGTGTCGGTGTTGCGCAACGCGTGCAACGCCGGCAAAGCTGCGAGTTTGTGGAAAGGCTTCGAACATGCACTCGCCAACGGTGCCCAGTTCGTGGTCACGCTGGATGGGGATGGGCAGCACAATCCCGAAGACATGCCGCGCCTGCTCAACGTGGCCGAGCGATCACCGCAAAGTATCGTCATCGGTGCGCGGTTGCACGACAAAAAGAATTTCCCGGCGCGCCGCTACTATGCGAACCAGTTCGCGCGCTTCTGGATTTCATGGGCGGCCGGTTACCCCATTGCCGACACCCAGTCAGGGTTTCGCGTTTATCCGGCTTCGCTGTTCAGGAAAATTAGCCACCGCGATGTCGCCTGGAATGGTTTTGTGTTCGAGAGTGAAGTACTGATCGAGGCCGGTGCGCTGGGCATGCAAAGCATAGCCGTCGCCATCCCCGGGATTTATCCCAAGCAGGCGCGGCCCAGCCATTTCCGACCGGTGCTCGATATCGCCCGCATTGTTGTCATGGTGGCCGGTCGCCTGCTCAGGCGTGGTATGCACCCAATGGGTTTGTGGCGCAGCCTCAATCTGCCGATGGCTGTTGAGATTGCGCCGGATCTGGCTGGCGGCGAACTTGCGGACGCGGGTGTCAATAAGGGACCCGCACTAAGGCAATAGCGGAGTCATTGATGTCGCTGTCCAGTTCCCTTGGTGCCTGGTGCAGGCAAAGCTGCGCTATACGCGGTGGTGCTCGGAAAATACTTTAAGTTGATGGGGACAGCTAGCAAAGGGGCGGTGAATGGTTGAGCACCCATAACGCTTGACGTTATATAACGGCCATCGTTATAGTAGAGCATGATCCGGGATTTCGCCGACAAGGAAACCGAAAAAATCTGGGAAGGTACCGTATCGCGGCGCCTTCCCCACGATATTCAGACCGTTGTGCGGCGAAAGCTGAGGATGTTGAACAATGCCAAGCTGCTTGAGGACCTGCGTATTCCGCCAGCTAACCGGTTGGAAGCACTGAAGGGCGATCGACGCGGCCAGCACAGCATTCGGATTAACGATCAATGGCGCATCTGCTTTCGTTGGAACGACGGCGATGCATCGCAAGTTGAAATCGTCGATTACCACTGAGGCCCGACATGGCAAAAAAGACTCTTCCAAATATTCACCCCGGCGAAATCCTGCATGAGGAATTCCTGCTGCCGATGAACATCAGCCAAAACGCGCTTGCACGTGCGGCGGGCGTGCCGCCACGTCGCATCAACGAAATCGTGCTCGGCAAACGCGGTGTCACTGCGGATACGGCGCTAAGGCTGGCGAAGGTATTCGGCATCAGCGAAGGGTTCTGGCTGGGTCTGCAGGCAGATTACGATCTGGAGGAATCACGCCATGCCATCGGCGCCGATCTGGATCGGATTGAACGGCTGGCGGCTTGA
>JAJAYN010000521.1 GCA_026786225.1 Burkholderiales bacterium
CGTCATCGGGTATCTGGGAAATAAAGCTCGCATCGATCTTCAATGTTTGCGCAGGCAGGCGGCGCAACTGGCCTAACGACGAGTAGCCGACGCCGAAATCATCGACAGAAATGGTCGCACCCATGCGCCGCAGTTCGGCCAGGATTTCGATGGATTGTTCAAGATTGCGCATCGCCACCGATTCCGTGATCTCCAGATCGATACGTGTCGGATCAATGCCCGTTTCCATCAGCGCCAGTTTCATCGACGGCAGTAATTTGCGCGAGACGAACTGGCGGGGGGAGAGGTTTACGGACACCACGATGTCGCGATAGCCTTCCTGATTCCACGCCTTGATCTGCTGGCAGGCTGTACGAAACACCCATTCCCCGAGTGGAACGATCAGTCCAAGTTCCTCGGCGATGGAAATGAAGTCTTTCGGGAAAATTTCGCCGTGTTGCGGATCGTTCCAGCGAATCAGTGCCTCCACACCCAGAATGCGATTGCTCAAAACGTCCACCTGCGGTTGATATCGCAGGAAAAACTCGTTTCGTTCGATGCCACGCCGCAAACGCGATTCCACTTCGAGGCGTTTCGACAGAAGGAAATTAAGGTCGCTGGTGAAAAAGCGCGCGGTATTTCGTCCGGCATCCTTGGCCTGGTACATCGCAGAGTCAGCGTGCTTCAACAACTGTTGTACGTCGGTGGCGTCATTGGGGTAATGCGAAATACCGATGGACGCCGTCACGGTCAACTCGTGGCCGGACACTTCAATCGGCTTGGCTAACTCATCCAGTATCTTGGTAGCGACAAGCTGCGCAAATTCCGGCTTGTCCAGATCAGGCAGAATGATAAGGAATTCGTCACCGCCTTCTCTCGAAACCGTATCGCCTTCGCGTACAACTTTATTCAGTTTCTTGGCGATGTCTCTCAGGACATAGTCTCCAGTCTCATGGCCAAGCGTGTCGTTGACGAGTTTGAATCGATCCAGATCGAGGAACAGCAACGCGACATGTTTTTGCTGTCGACGTGCTTGCAGGATGGCCTGATTCAATCGGTCTTGCATCAGGCGACGGTTGGGAAGGCCCGTCAATGTGTCGTGATGCGCCATATAGTGAATGGTGCGTTCGGTGTTCAGTCGCTCGGTAACATCCTGCACAAGCGAGGCAACGCCGATCATCTTGCCTTCGTTATCGACCAGCGGTGTGTTGTACCACTCCGTATGGATAATCTCTCCGCGTTTGACCTTGTTTGCCAGTGTGGCTCGCGTTGAGCCCGGCGCACTTGCCAGCTCCAGCCACATCGCCGCAAGGCGTTCGCTGTCCTGAGAGCCCTCGGCGAGCATGTAACCCGATTCGCCGATGACCTCGCCCGCTGCGTAACCGAAGATCGCTTCGGCAGAGGGGTTCCACGTCGATACGCGAAAATCCATATCCCATTCGATGACACCCAGTGGCGTGCGCTCAAGGTGTAGCCGCAATCGTTGCAGGGCGAGCAATTCCGCGCGTTCGGCCTTGCGGCGCTCGTCGGTTTCCTGTCCGAGTGCCAGGTTCACGCGTTCAACGCGAAGCTTTTCTTCTTTTAGTCGCATCGCGATCAGCAGGTTGTCGAAGCGCGCGGTGAGCGATTCCACCAGCGCTTTATGCACTTTGCTGTGCACGTAGACGAGAAGTCCGGCCAGCACGATGATGGCGGCTCCCAGCATTGACCCATTGCGATCGCCAAATCCAAAAGTTACTACCCCCATCGGCAGCAATGAAAGCAGCGCGTAGTAAAAGTACAGTGTTCGGTGGGGTGCGTAGTAGGTCATGGCACCGGTGGTGAGCAGCGCCACCAGCATCATGACCGGCAACTGCGTCGAGCCAGTCTTGGGCAGTAAAATCGAGCCCATCAAGCCCCAGAGGACGGCAAGCAGCAAACTGCCGACAAGAAACACAGTTTGCCATTTCGCCATCGCCGTTAGTGGCGGATTGGCGCGGACAAAAAAGTTGTAGACGCCATAGCGCGCGATCATCAGGATGAACGCAGCAAAAAACCAGGCGAACAACTCGGGACGCTGGCCGAGTTCGTTCCACAGCAACGCCCCCAACAGGAAAGTCACGACCAGCTCGGCCAGATAGCCTGCGAGTGAAAAGCGGTAGAGCAGCCGAACCTGTTCAGAAAAAATGTGTTTGGCGATGAACACGCGATCATCAGCTGCTACGGGTGCCGCGAGCGAAAACTCCTTGGACTGGTCCTGTTCTGCTGCGCTTTGATCGGCCGATGCCACGTGGGGACTTTCCGTTGTCAATGCGATACGCACGCGCATCGCTGGTGCTCAATAAACTCTCCGAATGAGAACTTTTCTCTGAAAGCGCTCTATCTATCTGTTTTTTATTCGATAACCATAGACTTTGTGAGGCTTCACGTCAAGCGTTTCAGCCCGTTTTACGCGACGCAGGTGTGCGCCATAAACCAGGGAACTGAACCGGTTTTCGAACCATCTGGTCGCGCCAAGGGGCACGGTAGAATGGCGACCAACGACACTTGATACCGAGTGTCACAGCAATCCTTCACAGAAATCCATTCAAATCTTGTCTGACTATCCCTCAATCAGGGTACTTCCCGAACTATTGATCAATCAAATCGCTGCTGGTGAGGTCGTGGAGCGCCCGGCCGCAGCGCTCAAGGAGCTTCTTGAAAACAGCCTGGATGCCGGCGCAACACGCATAGACATCGAGTTGATGCAAGGTGGCATCAAGCGTCTGCGGGTGGCGGATGATGGCGTGGGCATGTCGGCGACCGATTTGCCGTTGGCGCTGGCGCGGCACGCAACCAGCAAAATTGCAACGCTGAATGATCTGGAACGCGTCGCGAGTCTGGGGTTTCGCGGCGAGGCGCTGGCCAGTCTCGCCGCTATTTCGCGCTTAATCATCACCACCCGCCAACAACCGGCGAATCATGCGAGCCGCATCGAGGCTGTCGGTGGTGTACTCGCACCGGTGGAGCCCGCGGCGCTGGAAGAAGGGACGGTAGTAACGGCGGAAGATCTGTTTTTCAACACGCCAGCGCGTCGAAAATTCCTGAAAACCGAGGCAACGGAGTTCGGTCATTGCGAGGATGCAGCGCAGCGTATCGCAATGGCGGTGCCGCATGTGGCAATATCGCTGACCCATAACGGGCGGCGCGCCTGGCAGTACCCGATGAGCGACTCTGCCACCCGCATCGCCGCCATTCTTGGCAATAGTTTTCGTGACGCAGGTTTGCCGATTGATGAACCGCATGCTGCTTTCAGCCTCACTGGCTGCGTTGCGTTGCCGCGATACTCGCGTGCTGGTCGCGATCAGCAGTATTTGTTCGTCAACGGTCGCTTCGTGCGAGACAAACTGCTGACGCATGCCGTCAGAGCCGCCTACGCTGATATCTTGCATGGGCACCGTCATCCCGCCTACGTGCTCTTTTTATCGATAGACCCTTCGATGGTCGATGTGAATGTGCATCCGGCAAAATCAGAAGTGCGCTTTCGCGATTCGCGCGGCGTACACCAGTTTGTGTTTCACGCTTTACAAAAAGCACTTGCACGGCCGACGTCAGACGATGCGGCACCGACGGCCAATCCGGAGGCGTGGATTAGCGGCGTCGAACATCGCATGCCGCCTGCAGGAGCACCTGCGTCAGGTCATGACCGGCGCGCATTTTCACCGCCGCAACAAGGTTCGTTTGGCAACATGGCCGCGCGCGAACCCCACAGCTTCTATGAATCGCTTCGTGGCGAGATTGCCCAGCACAAAGAGGGTGAGGTCCGCTCCCCAATTGGCTTGCAGACTGAAAATGCCTTGAAAGCCTTGCCAGATAACGGGTTGTCCGATTCCGGAGATATCCCGCCACTGGGTTTTGCACTCGCGCAATTGCATGGTATTTACGTGCTGTCGCAAAACGCCAGGGGACTGGTACTGGTCGACATGCATGCCGCACACGAGCGCATCGTTTACGAAAAATTGAAGGCTGCGCTCGATTTGAATCAGCTCGCCTCGCAGCCGTTGCTTGTGCCCGTTCCAGTTTC
>JAJAYN010000522.1 GCA_026786225.1 Burkholderiales bacterium
ACGAAGGCGCTGTCCTGCCACCGCCATCGGAAATTAACGCTGGTATTGTGCCCCCGGAAAACGACAAGGAGAATGACAGCGACATAGGCGTGCGGGTGACCCGGGAAGCCGAGTAACGCCACCGCAGATTGCTTGCTGCAAAACAATCAGTAACAAACGTCTTTATTAAATATCGCCGTCATACAGATGCAGTGCTTGTAGACTTATCGGGCACGTCAATACAGATGCACAAAATAACAACGATTTGAGGAGATTGAGATCATTCGCGACGATCATGCGTCGGTTGCATTGGCCACGGCCACGAAAGTACCTGCAGTAACTGGCCACAGCGGGGCCGTCATTCGCGGTGCCGACGAAGGTGTAGCGACGTTTTTCGAAGCGTCCGGCTGGACTGTCGCGCATGATTCGGCGAGCGGGCAATCGCCCGTTTCCCTGGACGCCAAGATCGCCGCTCTGGCGGCACTTGGTCAAATGGCTCCGTTCGTTCCCGTCGCAAGCGTTGCGTACGAATCCTCGGGCCGAGTTCTGATCATCGCAGATAGCACTGTTGGGATCACACCGGCAATAGCGGCATTAGAGTCACAGTTAACCGTTGCAGTACTCTGGACCGGTGCCGGTGCTGCACCGGTGATGGCCGAAAGCGAAATCGTTGCCGGTAAACTGGTGTCGTTGACCGGCTATCTGGGCGCGTTCGAGCTGGTTTTCGAATCCAAATCGATGCTGGCTCAGGCGCTGCATACATCGCCTTTTGATTTGGTGCTGGACCTCCGTGCTGCGCCTGCGTTTGGCATGCACCAGCCACCGCAGGGTTACTTCCATGCCGTCGACGATGCAGCACTCGCGCGGGCGCTGGCGGAACTGCCGGAGATGGTCGGCGAATTCGAAAAGCCCAAGTTTTTCGCCTATAAAGAATCGATTTGCGCGCACAGCCGTTCGAAGCAAGTGGGCTGCAATAAATGTATCGATATTTGTTCCGCCGCGGCGATTTCATCATTCGGTGACTTCATCAAGGTCGATCCACACCTTTGCATGGGTTGCGGCGCCTGCGCGACGGTATGCCCCTCCGGCGCACTGAGTTACCAGTATCCGCAGGTCGCTGATCGTGGCGCGCAACTGAAAACACTGCTCAACAGCTATCGCCTCGCGGCGAAAGGGCAGGGCGAATTGCCGGTCGTGCTGTTTCATAGCGGGTCCGATGGTCGCGACGCACTCATCGGCCTCTCCGCCGACGGGTTTGGCTTGCCCGCGAATGTGTTGCCGATGCAGGCCTGGCATGTCGCCTCGACCGGCCTCGATGTTTTGCTCGGCGCGATCACCTACGGCGCGGGGCATGTAGCTGTCCTGACCACCGCCAGCGACGCACCGCAATATCTCGATGCGCTGCGCACTGAAATGAATCTTGGCGAGACTATCCTGCACGCACTCGGTTTTGCCGGCACGCACTTCTCACTGATCGCGGCAAAAGATGGCGCGATTTCCACAGCCGCTTTGCAATCGTTAGTCCCCGCCGAGACGGTTCCCGTGCCGGCTGGCTTCAATCTTTCCAACGATAAAAGAAGCACGCTGGAGTTCGCAATTGAACATTTGATGCGGCACGCAAAATCATTGCCGGAACAAATCGTCTTGCCACCCGGCAGTATGTTCGGCACGATCAACGTCGACAAACAAAAGTGCACCATGTGTCTGGCCTGTGCGGGGGCATGCCCGGAATCCGCGCTGATGGATGGCGGCGACGTTGCCCAACTCAAGTTTCTGGAACGTAATTGCGTGCAATGCGGCTTGTGCGAAAAGACTTGTCCTGAAAATGCGATCACACTGTTCCCGCGTCTGCTGCTGAACGACAAGCGCAAATCGGCAGTGGTACTGAATGACGCCGAGCCCTTCGATTGCATCTCCTGCGGCAAAGTGCTCGGTACGCGGCAGATGATCGAAAGCATGTTGGGAAAACTCGCGGGTCACTCGATGTTTCAGGGTAAGGAGAAGCTTAAGCGCTTGCAGATGTGCGCCGATTGCCGCGTCGTGGACATGATGTCCAACCAGCACGAGTACTCCATCCTCACCGGAAAATCATCGATTCCGCCCGCACAACTATGATGGGCACGAGTCAACCCATCCGCTTTGAACAACCGCGTGGCATCGACGTGGAAGATCAGGTGCGCGCCGATTTTTATGCCTTGCTGGCCAACTTGTTCTTTCGCGCGCCCGATGAGCGTTTGCTGCAGGCGATCATGATCGCACCCGAACCAACGTCGGACTCAGTGCTGGGTGATGCGATGGGTAAGGCATGGGCTGCGCTGGCCGCTGCGTCTGCTGCAGTTACGTCAGATGCGGTGCACGAAGAATTTGACCAATTGTTTGGTGGCGTAGGGCGTGCGCAACTGATGCCCTATGGCTCTTTCTATCTGGCGGGGTTCCTCAACGAAAGACCGCTGGCAGAACTGCGGTCGGATCTCGCCCGCATGGGGTTTTCGCGGGACGATGCAACGAGTGAAACTGAAGACCATCTGGCGGCATTGTGCGATGTCATGCGCGCAATCATTTTGGGTGATGTCGCAAGCGCGCCCGCGACGCTGGAAACTCAGCAGCAGTTCTTCAAAAAGCATTTGCAACCGTGGATTCTCCAATGCTGCGACGCAACAATAAATAACCAGAATTCGAATTACTATAAGCGGGTGGCTGTATTCGCAAAGAGTTTTTTCGAGATTGAAATTCAAGCCTTCGACATGCAATAGACCGACTGCAAATAGCACCAGCAAATATTTTTCTTCCTGTTCTCAAGACCACGTCAAGCCTCTCCATCAAGCCAAGGAGTTCCCCCATGAAACCTGAATCCAAAACATCAACGCCCGCGCAACCAACAACTGCACGCAGGAAATTTTTGCTGGGTGCGACGCTGGCCAGCGCGGGTGCCGTGGCGACCGTGGTGGCGGGTGGGAGCGCGACCGATATTGTGGCAGCTGCAACGACCGAAACCAAGGCGGCGAAACCGAAGGGTTATCACATGACGCCGCACATTGCGCAGTACTACGAAACCACCAAGATTTAGGTGAGGAGAGAGATCATGTTGCTGACGAAAAAATCCAGCGGAAGCTCACAGAGCGGCACGACCGGTAATTTGGCGAGTGCATTGAATCGAACCATCGGCACCATGGACCGCAGGGCGTTTCTGCGACAATCCGGCATGGTCGCAGGCGCCGGCGCGTTTGCGTCGCAGTTGCCCTTCTCCATGGTTAGAAAGGCGCATGCAGCAGCGCCTGGCGCCGGAGACGGTAAGGTCGAAATCAAGCGCACGATCTGCTCGCATTGCTCGGTCGGCTGCGCAATCGACGCGGTGGTGCAGAACGGCGTGTGGGTGCGCCAGGAGCCGGTATTCGATTCACCGATCAATCTCGGCGCGCACTGCGCGAAAGGTGCTGCACTTCGCGAGCACGGGCACGGCGAGCATCGCCTCAGATATCCGATGAAACTGGTCGGCGGCAAATACACACGCATCAGTTGGGAGCAGGCGATCAACGAGATCGGCGACCAGATGATGAAAATCAAGAAGGAGAGCGGGCCCGATGCGGTGTACTGGATCGGCTCCTCGAAGCACAACAACGAACAGGCGTACCTGATGCGCAAGTTCGTTTCGCTGTTCGGTACCAATAACACTGACCACCAGGCGCGTATCTGTCATTCGACAACGGTCGCGGGTGTGGCCAACACCTGGGGCTACGGTGCGATGACCAACTCGTACAACGATATGTCCAACACCAAG
>JAJAYN010000523.1 GCA_026786225.1 Burkholderiales bacterium
CGATGGTGGGCAAGGCATTTACTGGCGGTGATTTATCGACAAACGGGGTGTTGGCACGATTGAGCCAGATGGCTACGCCGAGCGCGAGCGCGATGCCCATCAGGAGACCAATGATGATGCCCGTCAGCATGGGCGGCATGCCTTTGCCTGTCCGGCCGCCGTCACGGGCGGGCTTGGGTGTTGCGGAATTGAGATCGCGTGCCATTGTTTACATTTTCTCCGGTGCCGAGACACCTACTACGGCCAAGCCGTTCTTGAGAACTTGCCTGGTCGCAGCGATCAGCGACAGCCTCGCCAGCTTCAAGCCCTCGTCTTCTACCAGAAACTTCTCGGCATTGTAGTAGCTATGCAGCTTGGCGGCGAGATCACCCAGATACACACAAACCAGATGTGGTGCCAGTTCCCGTGCAGCGGTGCGTAGCGTCTCGGGGAAATCCGCCAGCGCACGTAACAGATCCGATTCATACTTGCTCGCCAATGGTGACAAATCGACCGCCTTGAGTGTTGCGGCCTCACCGCCCCACTGGTTGAGCACGCTGCAGATCCGCGCGTGCGCGTACTGCACGTAGTAAACCGGGTTTTCCTCTGACCGGCTGTTGGCCAGATCGATATCGAAGGTCAGTTGCGAATCAGATTTTCGCATCACAAAGAAGTAACGCGTTGCATCGCGACCCACCTCGTCGATCAGATCGCGCAATGTGACATAACTGCCGGCACGTTTGGAAATCTTCATCTCTGCACCTGAGCGCATCACAGTAATCATCTGGTGCAGCACATAGTCCGGATAACCTTTGGGTACACCCATGTCCATCGCCTGCAAACCCGCATGCATGCGTGCCAGCGAGCCGTGGTGATCAGCCCCCAGCTCAGTAATGGCGCGGGTGAAACCGCGCTCCCATTTGGTCACGTGATACGCGACATCCGGCACGAAATAGGTGTAGCTGCCATCGGATTTGCGCATGACGCGATCTTTATCGTCGCCATAATCCGTTGTCTTGAGCCAAAGCGCGCCATCCATTTCGTAGGTATGGCCCATCTTGACCAGATGCGCTACGGTCTTCTCCACCAGGCCGTCGGTGTACAACGAGGATTCAAGGTAATACACGTCAAATTGCACGTCAAAGGCTTTGAGATCGAGATCCTGCTCGTGGCGCAAAGCAGCAACGGCAAATTTCTGCATCGCGTCCAGGTTTTCGCCTTTGGCGTCCTGCGGATTCTGCTGCACATAACGCTCGGCGATTTCAATGATGTAATCACCGCGATAACCGCCCTCCGGAAACGTCGCATCAATATTTGCCTTTTCGCGTACGCGCGCCTGAACCGATAGCGCCAGATTATTAATCTGCGCGCCGGCATCGTTGTAATAAAACTCCCGGCTCACCTGCCAGTCTTGCGCTTCAAGCAACCGCGCGATTGTGTCCCCGGTCGCAGCGCCTCTGCCGTGCCCGACGTGAAGGGGCCCGGTGGGGTTGGCCGATACAAACTCAACCATGACCTTCTGCGCATTGCCGTCGTTGCCTTTGCCAAAATCATCGGCTGCAGCAAACACGGTGTTGACGACCCGCGATTCGGCCGTTGCGGACAGCCGGATATTGATGAATCCAGGACCGGCGATTTCTGGTGGACCCGCCAGCAGCGCCGACGCCGGCAGCGCGGCGACAATCGCGACCGCAATATCGCGAGGCTTCGCACCCAGTTTCCGGGCAAGTTGCAATGCGCTGTTCACCGCGAAGTGGCCGTGATCCGGATTCTTCGGCTTCTCAACCTCGATAATGAACGGCAGGTCCTCATTTTTTAGCGCGGGATAGGCGGTGAAAAGAGCCTCCTGAAACAGCGCGGCGACGGCGGTTTTGTTATCGATGAAGGATGACATGCTTGACTCAAACGTTAGCCTGAAATTATAGCGGGAAGGGGGCATAAAGGCGATGGTCGACTGTGGCCTTTTGCCCTGAAACTCACGCGGCAAGCGATACAAACACAAGCATTGGTGGGCCTTCACGGGCAAAATTGTGCCAAAGACCGCGTCGGTGCTTGTTTTTCAATAATCCATTTCGCGCGGGTAAGCGGTCCTACA
Organism: Burkholderiales bacterium; assembly: GCA_026786225.1. Lineage (GTDB taxonomy): Bacteria > Pseudomonadota > Gammaproteobacteria > Burkholderiales > Usitatibacteraceae > UKL13-2. The sequence continues at coordinate 2,075 of JAJAYN010000523.1, forward strand.
CTTCAAGCGGATCCACATCGATCACCCATTTCACCGCACGCGATCCGACCTTCCGCACTTCCGGGAGCCATATCCCCAGAAACTGCTGCAACGCACCGCGCGAATCGGCCTGCACCATCAATTGTTGCCGTTCAAAGCCGGCTTTGCGTGCCAGCGGCGCCGGGATGGGGTCCCACACGTGGAGCGCGGCATTTTCACACCCCGCTTGTTTCGCCTGGGCGGCGCGTGCCGCATCGGCAGCCTCAACGGCGGCCTGCATGAAGGCGTTGAGCGCGTCCGCTGATTTGGCTTCAGCACGCAACAGCGCCAGATACGCGTACGGCGGCAAGTTGGCGGATTTGCGCTCATTCATCGCCATCGCGGCAAAGGCTGCATGGTCCTGCGCCGCGACGGCCTGATAAAGCGGATGCACCGCGAACCGCGTTTGAATGAGCACCCGGCCTGCCAAATCGGCGCGACCGGCGCGGCCCGCCACTTGGCAAAGTTGCGCGACCATTCGTTCGGCCGCGCGAAAGTCAGCCGAGAACATTGCGCCGTCCGCATTCACCACGCCGACCAGCGTGATGTTGGGAAAGTCGTGTCCCTTGGAGAGCATTTGCGTGCCGACCAGTACATCGATTTCGCCGGCGGCGGCGGCATCGAATATCTTTTCAGCGGCACCGCGTTTACGCGTGGAATCGCGGTCTACGCGGGCGATGCGCGCGCTCGGCAACTTCGCACGCAGCGCCTCTTCGATGCGCTCGGTGCCCTGGCCGGCCGCCACCATTTCGTGACTGCCACAGGCGACACACGCGACCGGTACGCGCGTTTGATAGCCGCAGTGATGGCATTTCAAGCGGCGATCTTTTTGATGGAACACCAGTCGCGCGCTGCAGCGTTTGCATTCAGGCATCGCGCCGCACTGGGCACAAACCAGCGCGGGCGAAAAGCCACGGCGATTGATGAAAATTAATACTTGCTCGCCGCGTTGCACCGTTGCCTCGATTGCCTTGACCAATGACAAAGAAAGCCCATCTTCAGCGCGCTCAACGTTGAGATCGATGAATTCAATCGTCGGCATCACGGCGTTTGCCGCTGCGCGTTGCTTGAGCGTGATTTGTGTGAATCGCCCTCGCGCCACATTGTGCAAGCTTTCCAGCGACGGCGTCGCCGACCCCAGCACCACGACGCAGCTTTCCTGCTGGGCGCGAAAGATGGCGACATCGCGCGCCGAATAGCGAAATCCCTCCTGCTGCTTGAACGACGCGTCGTGTTCCTCGTCAATCACGATCACGCCCAGTCGGGGCATCGGGGTGAAAACGGCAAGCCTGGTCCCAATTACGATATCGGCCAGACCCGTTTGCGCATCCAGATAGCCGGTCATGCGCGGCACGTCGGCCATGCCACTGTTTTGCTCAACGATGTGCGCGTCGGGGAAACGCAACTTCACCTGCCGCAAAAATTGCGGTGTGAGATTGATTTCCGGCACCAGCACCAGCGCCTGCAGCCCACTCGCCAGCGCATCTGCGATCACGCGTAAATACACTTCGGTTTTACCGCTGGCCGTGACGCCAAAGAGCAGGAAGGGGGTGAACGTGCCGCGCGCCGCGTTGATTTGATCGACGGCACGTTGTTGTTCGTCGCGCAGCAGCGGGCCGGATGAGATCGTTGCGGACTTGCGCGCCCTGCTCACCGGGCCACGTGCAACCTCACTGGCAACCACCCAGCCTTTTTTCAACAGCGCGGATAACACACTCGCCGCCCGCGCGTGTCGCAGCTTTAGCTGCGCCTCGGCTTGTGGCACCTCGACGATGGCCGACAACATCGTGCGTTGGGCAACCGCCTTTGCAGAGAGCTTCGCGAGCGCTTCCCGGCCTTGCGTCGTGATGTCGATGACACGCTGTTGCCGCGATGCCATCAATTTCGGCAAGCGCATGCCGGGCGGCAGCGCGCTCAGCGCAATCGGCCCCAGCGGGTGGTGGTAATAACTTTCGCAAAAACCAAATAACGCGAAATCGCGCGCTGAAAATTTGGGCAACGCACGCTGAACAAGAATGACTGCCTTCAGCTTGTCCCGCGGGACTTCACTAACGTCGCTCAAGCCGACGATGACGCCGGCCATTTTTTTCGAGCCGAACGGGACCACGACCAAGCGGCCGACATCATCACCCGTTACGTCAACAGCCAGAAAATCGAAGGTTTTGGCCAGCGGTAAGTCGAGCGCCACTTGTACGATAGGCACTTTCACAATCGCGCTTCCGCCCCCTGTGGGACAGCCGGAAAGCCGCGCCAATACTGGATTTCCGGCTTGTGGATAACTTTGTGCATAGCTCGCGTTCTGAGAGGTAAATCCCGTGTCGGCCCAGGGAAAACGTGCGTAAGCCAAGGGCTAAGGGGCAAAAAAGATCATACAAAACAATGCATTAACTATTTGCCCCCGAACACCTGTTTTATTACCTATGCGACAGGCTTTCTGTGCATAAGCAAGCCCCTCGTCACGTTATTAGCGAAAATATTTTACTTGACAAGCCGATGCCGCTAAACCCTAGCGCTGGCGCGGTGAACTGCGTTAACAAGCGCTTCCACATGATCCGGGTTGGTAAATTGAGAAATGCCGTGACCCAGATTAAACACATGTCCGTTTGCATCGCCATCCGTCGAAAATTCATTGAGTACGCGCGTGGCCTCGCGTTCAATGGTGGCGGCATCGCCGAATAAAACATTCGGATCGAGGTTGCCCTGTAGCGCGACCTTCTGCCCAACGCGCCGTTTTGCTTCACCAAGATTAATCGTCCAGTCCAGCCCCAGCGCATCGGCACCACAGTCAGCCATGGACTCCAGCCAAAGCCCACCGCCTTTGGTAAAAAAGACGCGTGGAACGATGCGCCCGTCATGGCTGCGCGTAAGCCCCGCCATGACCCGCCTCGCATAGGCGAGCGAGAATTCCTGATACGCGGCATGCGACAACGCACCGCCCCAGGTATCGAACAGCATGACCGCCTGCGCGCCGGCGTCAATCTGTGCGTTTAGATAGGCGATAACGCTCTCGGTGTTTTTTTCCAGTATCGCGTGCAGCAGATCGGGGCGCTGGTACAACATGGTTTTGACAAGGCGAAAATCGTCCGAGCCACCGCCTTCGATCATGTAACACGCCAGCGTGAACGGACTACCCGAGAACCCGATCAGCGGGACGCGGCCATTGAGCGCGCCGCGAATTTGCGTAACGGCATTGGTCACGTACTTGAGCTGATTGATGTCGGCCACAGGGAGCTTTTTCACCTCTTCCTCGGTGCGCACGGTACGTTCAAATTTGGGCCCTTCACCATCGACAAAATAGAGCCCCAGGCCCATCGCGTCGGGGATAGTCAAAATATCGGAGAACAAAATCGCGGCGTCGAGTTTGAAGCGGTCCAGCGGCTGCAGCGTGACTTCGGTGCAGTAATCGGGACTTTTGGCGAGCCCCAGGAAGCTGCCGGCTTTTTTACGCGTCGCGTTGTATTCGGGCAAATAACGCCCCGCCTGTCGCATGATCCAGATGGGCGTATAAGCGGTGGGTTCACGCATCAGCGCGCGCAGGAAGGTGTCGTTTTGAAGAGGGGTCATTTGAGGGCGGTCGCACAATGAAATAGCGCGGTCGAATCGCCGCGCGCAACGATTATCTCACCAGATGCTTAACCACGATGTTCACCGGCACGTTTTACGGCTGCGTACGAAGTGGGAATTTTAAATAACCACCGTTCGCGCTGAGGGTTCGAAGCGCTGGCTCCGTAAGCTGTTGATTCAGCACGGTGCGCTTTGCCCTTCGATACCTCAGGGCGAACGGATATTAGGTTTCGAGAAGTACCCAAGTGAAAACACGAGCACTGGCGCGGCTTAACAGCCACTTTTGCGCCAGAACCCCCGTCAAATGGCGTTCTGCGAGAAATCGAATAAAAGACTCAGTGCGCGTCTAGCGCGGCAGCTCAGCCGAACCCATCAAATACGCATCGACCGAACGCGCGCACTGGCGACCCTCGCGAATGGCCCACACGACGAGTGACTGTCCGCGCCGCATATCGCCCGCTGCAAACACTTTTGGATTAGCCGTCTGATAAGCGAGCGCGTCCGCGGTGTCATCCACATTGGCCTTGACGTTTTGGCGTTGATCTTTCAACACGCCAAGTGCGCCAAATTGCGCGAGCAAACCCTTTTGATCGGGGCCCATGAAGCCCATCGCCAACAACACCAGGTCGGCCTTCATCTCAAACTCGGATCCCGCAATTTCTTGCATCTTTCCGTCTCGCCATTCGACCCGCACGGCTTTGAGTTTTTCAACCTTGCCGTTTTTGCCGATGAATTCCTTGGTCGCCACCGCCCAGTCGCGATCACAACCCTCCTCATGCGACGAAGAGGTACGCAACTTGATCGGCCAATTTGGCCACACCATCGGCTTGTTCTCGTGCTCAGGGGGCTGAGGCATCAATTCAAACTGCGCAATCGACGCGGCCCCGTGGCGGTTTGATGTACCCACGCAATCGCTGCCCGTATCGCCACCGCCGATAACGACAACGTGCTTGGCCGTCGCGGTCAGCTGGCCCGTGACGGTATCACCCGCCACGACCTTGTTTTGCTGCGGCAGGAAATCCATCGCAAAGTGGATGCC
>JAJAYN010000524.1 GCA_026786225.1 Burkholderiales bacterium
CGTCGATAGCGCGCAGGCAACCGGCAAGGTGCCCATCGATTTGCAAACGCTCAAAGTGGATTTGATGAGTTTTTCGGCGCATAAAACCTATGGCCCCAAAGGCATGGGCGCGCTCTATGTACGTCGTAAGCCGCGTATTCGGCTGGAGGCGCAGATGCATGGCGGCGGTCATGAGCGCGGTTTTCGCTCGGGCACACTGGCCACGCACCAAATCGTCGGCATGGGTGAAGCTTTTCGTATAGCGCGACTGGAAATGGCCACAGAGAACGAACGCATTCGCATGCTGCGGGATAAATTGTTGGCAGGTGTCAAAGGCATGGAAGAGGTCTATGTCAATGGCGATATGGATAATCGGGTGCCGCATAACCTCAACGTAAGCTTCAATTTCGTTGAAGGCGAATCGCTCATTATGGGGATCAAGGAGCTGGCGGTATCTTCGGGATCGGCCTGTACTTCGGCGTCGTTGGAGCCGTCCTATGTGCTGCGCGCGTTGGGGCGCAACGATGAACTCGCGCACAGCTCGATTCGATTTTCCATCGGCCGCTTTACAACCGAAGCCGATATCGATTTCGCGATCAAGCTTCTCAACGAGCGGATCCAGAAGCTGCGTGACATGTCGCCACTTTGGGAAATGCACAAAGACGGCGTGGACATCAGCAAGGTGCAGTGGGCTGCACATTAGAAAGGTAGTCCCCGCGTCTTTTGCAGCGGGTTCAGGTGAGCGGACTATCCTGCTTGCCGAAACTGGAGTAACGAACATGGCATATTCAGAAAAAGTTATCGATCACTACGAAAACCCCCGCAACGTCGGCTCGTTCGATAAAAACGACGACACGGTCGCGACCGGTATGGTGGGCGCACCGGCTTGTGGCGATGTGATGAAGCTGCAAATCAAGGTCGGCCCTGATGGCATCATTCAGGACGCCAAGTTCAAGACCTATGGCTGTGGCTCGGCGATTGCGTCCAGCTCACTCGTCACTGAGTGGGTAAAAGGCAAGTCGATTGACGAAGCCGGTCAAATCAAGAATACGCAGATTGCCGAAGAGTTGGCGTTGCCACCGGTAAAGATTCATTGTTCGATTCTTGCCGAAGACGCGATTAGGGCGGCGATTGCGGACTACAAATCCAAGCATACTGAGCCGCTAAAACAAGCGGCCGATTAAAACGAAGGCGAAAGATAAATCATGTCGATCACATTGACGGAACGTGCCGCAACCCACGTTCAAAACTACCTGACCAAGCGTGGCAAGGGCATCGGCTTGCGTTTTGGTGTCCGTACCACGGGTTGTTCCGGCATGGCGTACAAAATTGAATTTGTTGACGCAGCAAGCGCGGAAGACCAGGCGTTCGAGTCAAATGGTGTCAAGGTCTTCGTTGACCCGAAGAGCCTTGTTTATATCGACGGCACAGAGCTGGACTTTGTCAGAGAAGGGTTGAACGAAGGCTTCAAATTCAACAACCCGAAAGAGAAAGACACGTGCGGCTGTGGCGAGTCGTTTAACGTCTGAATAATTCCTCTCCTTTGGGGAGAGGATTGGCGCAAGGATTGAGGGGCAGCCAGGTGCGCGCCCCTTTTTTATGTAATGAATCCAGATTTCTCCAAAAATCATTTCGAGTTGTTCGGCATCGCGCCCAGATTTGCGATTGATGTCGCAGCGCTCGATATCGCCTATCGCGAAGTGCAACGTGAAGTGCACCCGGATCGTTTCGCCGCTGCGTCGGACGCCGAGAAGCGCCTCGCCGCGCAATGGGCAACGCAAGCCAATGGCGCCTACCGCACGTTGAAATCGCCGCTCAATCGTGGCCGCTATCTCTTGCAGCTCAACGGCATTGATACCGAAGAAGAGCGCAACACCGCCATGCCGCGGGAATTTCTGATGCAGCAGATGGAATGGCGCGAGGCGGTCGTCGAGGCGAAGGCGTCAAAGGACGAAGCAAAGCTCGATCAACTCGCGGCCGATAAGCGACGCGAAGAGATATTGCTTTTTACAAAGCTCGCTGAACAACTCGCGCTCCCAACATCCATGTCTGCCGCGCGCGAAACCGTGCGCAAGTTGCGCTTTCTCGAAAAATTAGGCGAGGAGATTGACATCGCCGCAGAAGAAATTGAATCGTAATGGGGCTGCTGCAAATCGCTGAACCCGGTGAATCGACCGCACCACACCAACACAGGCTTGCGGTCGGTATCGATCTGGGCACCACCAATTCTCTCGTCGCCACCGTCAAGAGCGGTGTGGCCGAAGTATTGTTGAATCACGCAGGCGACAAGCTCACGCCGTCCGTGGTGCGCTATTTTATCGATGGTCATTGTGAAGTCGGCGCGAAGCCGAAAACAGAGCAAGCGGATGATCCAGCCAATACGATTGTTTCGGTCAAACGATTTATGGGACGCGGCATGGCCGATGTCGCCAAATACGGCACGCTGCCTTACAAATTTATCGACGCACCCGGCATGGTAAAAATCGATACCGTTGCGGGGGTGAAGTCGCCCGTCGACGTGTCGGCCGAGATTCTGAAAGTGCTGCGGGTGCATGCCGAAGAAGCCTTGGCTGGCGAGTTGGTCGGCGCCGTGATTACGGTGCCTGCGTACTTCGATGATGCGCAGCGCCAGGCAACCAAAGATGCGGCGCGCCTCGCAGGCATCAACGTGTTGCGACTCCTCAATGAGCCCACCGCCGCAGCGATTGCCTACGGTCTCGACAACGCGAGCGAAGGCACCTTCGCGGTATTTGATTTGGGCGGCGGCACATTTGATATTTCGATTCTCAAGCTCACCCGCGGCATGTTTGAAG
>JAJAYN010000525.1 GCA_026786225.1 Burkholderiales bacterium
AATCGGGTAATTTTAAAAAATCACAGGCCAATTTACACACCAAAATTCCGTGGTTATCAAAAAAAAATAACTTATCAACCTCCCCACACTTTTAAGGGGGCTTCTGGGCGTGGCGCAGCGCGATGGCGGGGCGCGACGCGCCCCCATCCCCCGAACAGGGGACTTGCGGCAAAATCCCGGACAATTTGTCAGCAGGTTCAATAGAATGTGCGCTTGCGACGGGTGATTGCGCGCCTCACTGGATGTGAACGTCACGCCGGGCTTCGCCAACAAAGGGAGATTATAAAAATGAGAGCCGTATTGATCGCTGTGCTCGGCTGTATTTTCATGGCCGCTGGCACAAGTAATGCCGTTGCATCCTGCTTTACCACTGGAGACCGTTCGCAGTCGGTGTCGTTGTCTGTGGGCGGGAAGGATATCGAGGAATGGGAAGTCACGTCGTCCGATATTTACCGTACCCGTTTGCCCAACGGCTTCCAGCTCGGTCTGCAAGTCGAGCCTGCGGCGGCGGCGAAATATGTCGATCTGCTCAAGACGGCAGAAAAATATGGCGAACTGCTAAAAAATACGAAGCAACCGGCGTACGACGAACTGGTCAAGATCTCGCTCTACGACATGCGTGGCGCAACACCAAAACTGCTCACGTCTACATGGGGCGGTGCCAATTCCAAACAGCGTTATGGCCCGCGTGGCGGGACGGATCGCATAAAAGCCATTGGTGAACCGGGCATCGTGCTGTGGCTGCACAAGGCGGTGTGTGTGAAGGCTGACGACATCGCGAAGCTTAAATAGCGGACGATTGCCGGTGATGCTTTACGCAAATCGATACGCGTCCATCGCGAGCGCGTTGCCCTCGAACCCTTCGAACACCCGCTCAGGTTTCGCGCCTTCACCGGCTGCACCAAGTGCCACAAACAACGGCAGGAAGTGTTCTTCTGTTGGATGCGCGCGAACGGCATCGGGCGCATCCTGGCGATAGCGGGTGAGCGCGTCGACATCGTTCGTGGCGAGGTGGTCGAATACCCAGCTTTGGAATTTCTGCGCATACGGTAGGTGCGCCGTTTGTCCGCGCGACATTATCCAGTCTCGCAGGTTATGCGTGAGGTGTCCTGAGCCGACGATCAGCACGTCCTCTTTGGTCAATGGCGCGAGCGCGCGGCCGACATCGAAGTGATGGCGCGGATTCATTACCGTCTGTACCGATAGCTGCACAACGGGGACATCGGCGTCCGGATACATTTTCAGCAACGGCACCCAGGTGCCGTGATCAAAACCGCGACAGCCATCAATGCCCGCCGTGATACCTGCCCTCTTCAGCAGTGCCTGCGCGTTGGCCGCGATGTCGGGCGCACCAGGTGCTGCATAGTTGATTTTGTAAAGCGCTTCGGGAAAACCGCCGAAGTCGTAAATCATTGACGGCTTCGCGTTGCCGGAGAGCATCGGGAGATTGGTTTCCCAGTGTGCGGTCACCATCAATACAGCTTTCGGCTTGGGCAATTGCTTGGCCAGCGCCGCCCACACTTCGCCTGCTGCGCCCGCGCTGATGGCGTGCATGGGAGAGCCGTGCGAGATGAAGAGTGTGGGGAGCTTTTGCACAATGGTTTTCTGAATGGGTAATATTTGCTGCGATAAGGCCCTCATCCCCACGTTGGAGGAGGGGAGCCTGAGTACCCGCTCAATATTGGCGAGCGGGTGCGTTTTTGCTACTTGATCAATCCCTCAGCCTTCAATGCCTCCTGCACTTTCGGCCGCGCCGCCACACGTGCATGAAACGCCGCCAGCACGGGCCACTTGGCGATGTCGATGCCGACCCATTGGCCCCAGTTGAGGACAGTGAACAGATAACCATCGGCGACCGTAAAGGATTCGCCCATCAGATAGCTCTTGCCTTCGAGTTGCGTGGCGAGCCAGTCAAAACGCTTGGCCAGCTTGTCCTTGAATACTTGCTTCACTTCAGCCGAGAGTGTGGGATCGAATAGCGGGCTAAAGCCTTTATGAATTTCAGTGGTGATGAAATTGAGCATTTCCTGCAGGCGATAGCGCGCCATCGTACCGGCTGCTGGCGCGAGTCCAGACGCAGGGTTTTGATCGGCGATGTATTGCACGATGGCTGGGCCTTCGCTGAGATACTCGCCGTTATCCAGTTGCAGCAGCGGCACATAGCCCTTGCTGTTGATGGCCCAGAAGTCACCGCCACCGTCGAGCTGCTTGGTTTTGGTATCAACTTTCTGCGTGGTGAAGGGCAGGCCCGCCTCCAGCAACGCGATACGCGGGGAAAGTGAACAGGCACCGGGAGAGAAGAATAGTTTCATGTGGTTTCCTTTTGGGGTGGATTGCAACGCGAAAAACGTTGATGCAATGAATTATGCGAGTTGCACCACGAGGGATAAATAGCTTAAATTGCAATTAATTATCCCGAATTCAGGAACAATATGGCTTTGGACCGCTTGCTGGCAATGACGGTGTTCGTCAGGGTGGTTGAGCAGGGCAGCTTTGCCAAGGCGGCGGAGCGGCTGAATATGTCTACCTCGGCGGTATCACGACACGTTGCGGAACTGGAAGCGCACCTCACCACGCGATTATTGAACCGCACCACGCGGCGCATCTCGCTCACCGAAAGTGGACAGGCTTACTTCGAGCGCGCGCTGCATTTACTGGCTGACCTCGAGGAGACCGAAGCGGTGGTTTCCAGCAGCACCGTCACCCCGCGTGGCACCATTCGACTCACCTGTTCGACCAGCTTTGGCGTGCCACATCTGGCGCCGGCCATCGGCGCATTCCAGGTGCTCTTTCCCGATGTGCGTTTCGATATCTCGGCATCCAACCGGTTTGTCGATCTCGTTGAAGACGGACTGGATCTGGCCATTCGCATCGGTGACCTCGGCAACCCCAACCTCATCGCGCGCAAGATCGGCAGCATGCGTCTGGTCGCTTGTGCGTCGCCGAACTACCTGAAGCGAAACGGCACGCCGAAGCATCCGGATGATCTGGCGCGGCACAACTGTTTCACCTATGAATACTCACCCGTCAAAAACCAGTGGCCCTTTCAGGACCGCAAAGGCAGCGACATCAAGGTACGTATCGACGGCAATGTACACGCCAACATCGGTGAAATGCTGGCCGCAATTGCGGCGGCTGGCACAGGCATCGCGCTGGAGCCAGACTTCATCGTGAAGCCAATGCTGGAGTCTGGTGCGCTGGTAGAGATACTGAAAAATTTCCGGCCCGCGCCATACAACATTTATGCCGTCTATCCAAGCCGTCGGCATCTCTCTGCAAAAGTGCGGACATTCGTGGATTTTCTGGCCGCGCGTTTTTCGGCAGCCGGTGGGCTGGGCTAAGGAACCTTCGGATCGACCAGCGACGCACGCGGTGCACCGACGATATAAAGCGCGTCCTCCAGCGAGGCGCGCAGATTGTCTTCTCCGAGCAACTTGACGAAGCCGCTGCGCTTCATCAGCATCAGCGGCTGCTCGTTCGCGCCTGCCACCATCATCAGCCCGCCGCGTCGCGTGATGAGCTTGTGCAGGCTCTCGAGCGCCTCCAACCCGGTGTTGTCCATATTGATGGTCTGGTGCATTTCGAGGATCAGCACATCGGGCAGTTTGCCCAAAGGGTCGAGAAGATTTTCGAGTTTTGTGACGGAGCCGAAAAAGAGCGAGCCAAAAATACGTACTGCGCCAACAACGCGGCCGTCCGGCAGTTTCGATTTCTCCAGTGGTATCTCGATGACATCCACTCGCGTGAGCGACGACATGCGGTAGATGAAAAACAGGCTGGCCAGAATCAATCCCACTTCGACCGCCACCACCAGATCAAAAACGACGGTGAGAAAAAACGTGGACAGCATGGTGATGCGATAAAACATCGAGAACTGCCTGAGCTTGGCGAACTCGCGCCACTCGGCCATGCTGTACGCGACCCACAGCAGGATCGCCGCCAGCGCAGCGAGTGGAATATAGCCTGCCAACGGCGCGGCTACGACGATGACGAGCAGCAGTGTCAGGGCGTGCACGATGCCGGCGACCGGTGAGCGCGCACCGGAGCGGATATTGGTGACCGTGCGGGCGATGGTGCCGCTAGCGACAATCCCCCCAAAAAACGGCGTGAAGAAATTAGCCACGCCTTGCGCCATCAATTCCTGATTGGGGTCGTGACGGTCGTTGATCAGGCCATCGGCCACGCGCGCGCACAACAGGGATTCGATTGCGCACAGCAGTGCGATGGCGATGGTAGGTGCGACCAGATTGCGCGCCGTTTCCCAATCGAACGCCGGAAAATGCGGCAGCGGAATACCGCTGGGCAGTTCGCCAAACTTGCTGCCGATGGTTTCGACCTGCAGGTTGAACAGCCAGAATGCGACTGACCAGACAATCAGGACGACGATTGTGGACGGCAGCTTCGACATGATGCGCGCCCACGGTCTGGTCTGCGGCTTGTACGAAACCGGCCAAAGCAATATGAGTAACAGTGACGACCCGCCGATCGCCAGCGCCATCCAGTTAACGGTATCGATGCGATCAGCGATTACCGATATCAGCGAGAAAAAATTGGATGGGGGCTTGGCAATATCGAGCCCCATGAAGTCCTTCACCTGCGAGATGCCGATGATGACCGCGATGCCTGCAGTGAAGCCGATCACGATCGACACGGGAATAAAACGCACCAGGTTACCCATCCGGAATGCACCCATGGCGAATAGCAACACGCCTGCCATCATAGTCGCGATCAACAGATTCGCCACACCGTATTTTTCGACAATGCCGTACAGGAGAGCCACGAAGGCACCGGCAGGGCCGCCGATCTGTACCCGCGTGCCGCCAAGTGCTGAAATCAGGAAGCCTGCAACGATGGCGGTAACGATACCCTGCTCTGGTCGCACGCCCGAGGCAATGGCAAAGGCCATTGCCAGCGGAAGTGCCACCACCCCCACCGTCAACCCTGCACCCAGGTCCTTGACGAAATCGTCGCGCGTGTACGTTTTCACCTGCGCCAACATGCGCGGTCTGAAGCGATACGCTTTGAGCGTTCTGTAGAAGTTGGCGGCTGCCGATTTCACGGGTTACCTAATGGAGGGTGTGACGCTGCCGCACAAGAATTGCGCGATATCACCGTTCAAATTATAGGCTTCGATGCCAAACGCCCATTTGATATAGATCTAATCGTATCCGTAGCGTTCTCACCTGGAAGCCGAACCTCCGGACGGCGGTAATGCGCAAATTTATCAAGCACTTATTAACAGAAAGCAGCGGTCAACTGAGTATTTCAGGTTCAAGGCCGCGAGAACACCCATGCAAACAATGCATCTTGCGCGGGCTGCGTTTGTACGGCATTGGTGTGATTGACCATCATCACGACGATCCAGCGGCGGCCGGCTTGATCGAGCAGGTAGCCGGCGATGGCTTTTGCATCGTTGAGTGTGCCGGTCTTCACATGTGCCTGCCCGGCGATACTTTCACCGCGATTGCGTTTACGCATCGTGCCATCGAGCCCGATCAGCGGCATCGACGACACGAATTCCGGCATGACGCTGGAGCGCCAGGCGGCATCGAGCATTTGCGCAAGCGTGCTGGCACTGATGCGTTCGATGCGGGACAACCCGGAACCGTTGTCGAGCACCAGTTCGGGCGCCGCGATATTTTTCTTCGCCAGCCATTCCTGGACCAGTTGCGCCGAACGGCTGGCGTTGCCGGGCTCCTTGATATTGCCCACCCAAGCTTCGGCCGACAGCGTGAGAAACAACTGCCGCGCCATGACGTTATTGGAAAACTTGTTGATGTCGCGGACCACGTCGGCGAGTGGTGGCGATTCTGTGCTCGCAATCAATTTTGCTTTCGACGGCGTAGGCAGCAACTTCACAGCGCCTTCCCACTTGCCGCCGCTGGTTCGCCATAAATTCGCGAACACGCCACCCACAAACCGGGCGTGATCAAGCAGCGAAATATTCCATACGCGTTCGCCGCAGCTACGTGGAAAATTGCCGGTGAAGCTCACGCGCAAGCGCACCGGCTTAACCTCCTGCACGCCAAGTACCACGCGTTCACGCCATTCACCACATGGACCATCGACCAGCTTTACGTGGTTGACGATGTCGAGCTGCACCGGCTTTACATCGGGTGAAATCGACACCCATTTGTCGCTGAATGTTGGTGCAAACGTAAATCGCACGGTCTTGAAGCTCAGTAACAAAGGATCGGGGCCAACGTTGTACGTCCTCATCGCTTCGCCGTCGAACGCGGCCTCATCGTGAGCGACGTTCTCAAAAAAAGAACGGTCGAGAATCAGGTCACCCTGAATGTCGTCCAGGCCGCGATCGCGGAGTTGCTTCACCATCGTGCCAAATCGGTCGGCGGTGAGCTTGGGGTCGCCCGTGCCTTTTAGCACCAGGTCGCCCCGCAATGTGCTGCCGCGTATGTCGCCTGCGCTGAATATTTCGGTTTTCCAGGTGTACGTAGGCCCC
>JAJAYN010000526.1 GCA_026786225.1 Burkholderiales bacterium
CCACTGATAAGGTCGGTGCGCACGAGTGTCAAAAGCAGCATCGCCATCAAGCCCAAGCCCAAAGCGATTATCTGCACGAGACTGCCGCCGGCGTGGCGCTTCATGTTGGCAATCCCGTAACGCCATGACCCGGACGCCGCACCGCGCATGCTCGCCGCGAAGTTGATCAACAACCAACCTGCCAATGCTGCAACCGCCAGGGCCGCCACAAATCCACCGACAGCAATCGCGCCTAACTTCACGTCGCCAGCACGCCAGACGATGAGCCCGGCCAGCGTCGCAAAACCGAGCCCGTAAACAAAAGTAGCGCCGGCATCGAATGGATCCATGTCGCGACGCAATACTCGCAGGGTAGACACCTTTCGCAAGGCCAACAAAGGCGGCAGCGTAAAACCCATCAGCAAGACGAGGCCGATTACCGTGCCTTGTATCGCCGGAATTATCGTCGGTGGCGGAAGGTCCACCGTGAGGAAGCCTGAAAGCATTGCTGAGAGCACCCCTTGTGCAGCAAAGCCGGCTGCGGTGCCAACCACGCACGCCAAAACGCCCAGAAGCAAAAACTGGATCAAATTCAACGAGAAAATATCCGCCTGCGTTGCACCAAGGCAGCGCATCATTGCAGCGCTATCCATTTGCCGCTGGGAAAATCGGCGCGCCGCCAGCGCGACCGCTACCGAAGCCAATACCACCGAAAGCAACGCAGCCAAACCGAGAAACCGCTGCGCTCGTTCCAACGCAACCCGCACTTCTGAACGTGCATCGCGTACACCTTCTACGCGCTCGCCACGCAACAACTTGCCCGCAAATGTTTCGCGAAATTCGCCTATTGCTTTCTCGTCGACAGAGAGCAGGAAGCGATAGGTAGCGCGACTTCCGACTTGTATCAGATTGGTTCCCGCCAGGTCTTGCATGTTCAGCATCACGCGCGGGGCAATGCCGAAATAGTCTAGAACGCTGTCTGGCTCCTTCAGAATAATAGCGGTCACTTTCAGCTTCAATGCACCGAGCCGCAATTCGTCGCCTACCTTTGCGCCGATGCGTGTCAGCAGCACTTCAGGAACCCAAACGGTACCCTTGGCAGGAACACCGACGTCATCACGGCCAGGTGTGCCGGGCGCGTCAGCGATGCGGATCTTTCCACGCAGCGGAAAACCATCCGTGATTGCTTTCAACTCAGCGAGGTTGACGCCTTGTCCTGTTTCCTGATCCCCCGACACCATGCTCGGAAACGTCGTTGCTTCGGCTGTGGCCAGATTCAAGCGAGACGCCGCTTCACGAAATCTTGTCGCAATCGGCTTATCGCTGATCACAACCATATCGGCCGCGATCAGCTCGTTTGCCTGACGATTTAATGCCGATTCAACGCGGTCGGCGAAGAAAGACACCGTAGTGACACTCATGACGGCAATGAGGAGCGCAACAAGCAGCACGCGTGCTTCGGTGGACTTGGCATTGCGACGAAACATTCGAAGCGCTAACGTTAAATGGTTCATCGCGAGTTTGCATCCATAACAATAAGGTTTTTCATAGCGAATCTACATTGCCATTTCGGCCTGATGATCTTCGGTCGTCACGACACCATCGTCGATATGCAATCGTCTCCCGCAACGGCTCGCCAAGTCCAGATCGTGGGTAACAAGAATCAATGTGGTACCACGCTCGCGATTGAGCTCGAACAACAAATCAATCATGACGCGCCCAGTCTTGGCGTCAAGGTTTCCTGTCGGTTCATCCGCAAACAGCAACTTTGGTGCAGTCACGAATGCACGTGCGATTGCCACCCGCTGCTGCTCTCCCCCAGAAAGCTGCTTCGGATAGTGCTTGACCCGCGCGCCCAAACCTACGCGATCAAGAATCGATCTTGCGAGCGTCGCCGCATCGTCAATACCCGCCAGTTCCAGCGGCAGCATGACGTTCTCCAACGCGGTTAGAGACGGCAGAAGCTGAAATGATTGAAATACAAAACCCACCAGGCGTCCGCGCAATTTCGCGCGACCATCTTCATTGAGCGCGAACAAATCTTCGTCATTGATAAAGACCTTTCCCTCCGTCGGCGAATCCAATCCGGCCATAAGTCCCAGCAACGTCGACTTTCCTGATCCCGAGGCACCGACGATGGCAATCGTGTCGCCTGTCTCGACGTTAAAATTGGCACCATTGACAATGACAAGCTCACCGTCTGAGGTTGAAACGCGCTTGGTCAGATTTTCAATGCGCACAATGAAATTGTTTTTTTGCGTTGACATTTTAGTTGTAATGGTCGGGTTGGGAGAGTTTGTGACCCTGATTGAAGCTAGCCGGTCTGCATTGCGAAGAAAACGGTTGTTGAGGGAGGATAATGGCGCGATAGAAGAAGCGTGCGCAAAGTCTCAGGATGCTGGAAATCATGCGTCGTGAATCGTAGGCAACCTCATTATTGGCAGAACACGCGTGAAACAGCTCTTGTTTTCCGACGAATCGCCGAAATATGGATTTAAGGGAAAAATACTCTATGGAGGTTGGCGCGAACATGTTGTTTTCAAGTGGTTCAAGCACCAGGTTTCCTTCATTCCCGAGAATTATCGGGTTCATGGCGCTTCTGGCTGGTCTGCTGGGCTCAGTTTCGCCATCCGCTGCGAAGGTAAGCGCAATTGTTCAGGATCGGGTGATGATTTTCGGTGACAGCCTTTCCGCAAGCTACGGCATCAATCCGAAAGAAGGTTGGGTCGCGTTGCTGGATACAAAGCTCCAGTCCCAAGGTGTCGCCGTTGTGAATGCCAGTATTAGCGGCGAAACGACTCGTGGCGGACTCAACCGCATAAAGGCTGACTTGGCGCGACTTAGGCCGACCGTCATGGTACTGGCTCTTGGTGCCAACGATGGCCTTCGCGGCTTGCCGAATGCCGAGACCCAAAAGAATTTGGAGGCAATTATCATGGCTGCGCGCACGGCAAATGTGCGAGTGGTACTGGTAGGTGTGCAGATTCCTCCCAATTACGGGCTTGAATATGCTCAACAGTTTCGAGAAATGTACGCTCTACTGGCAACCAAGTATAAGTTGCCTTTTGTGCCGTTTTTACTCGATGGATTTGCCGATAAACTTGAACTCTTCCAGTCGGATCGCCTGCACCCTACTGCCGCCGCGCAACCGATGATTCTGAAAAACGTAACGCCTGCGTTGTCGCAAGCCCTTGCGAAGGCAAGTGCCGCAGCGCGACGATGAAATCGGCAATGAAGGCACCGGAAAACATGCGCCGCATGCAAACGGGGATGCAAGCACTGCCGCTAACGCTCAGCCAGCTTACTGTTTTCGATGCGATTATCGACGTCAGAAGTCCAGGTGAATTCGCTATCGACCACATACCTGGCGCGGTCAACCATCCGGTATTGAGTGACAGCGAGCGCGTTCAAGTTGGCACTATTTACAAACAGGTATCAGCCTTCGCGGCCAAGAAGGTCGGTGCCGCAATCGTCGCGCGAAATATTGGTGCGCATATCGACACGTCATTCCGCGATAAGCCGAAGAGTTGGAAGCCGTTAATTTATTGCTGGCGTGGCGGCGCACGTTCTGGCGCGATGGCGCATATCCTGCGTAGCATCGGCTGGACCTGCCTGCAACTCGAAGGGGGCTACAAAAACTGGAGGGGTCAGGTGATCCGGGATTTGGAGAATCTGCCAGCAAAGTTTAGATACCACGTGATCTGTGGGCGCACCGGCTCTGGCAAAAGCCGTTTGCTCGATGCGTTGACAGAAAATGGCGCACAAGTACTGGACCTGGAACGACTGGCGGCGCACAAGGGTTCGGTGCTTGGCGATCTGCCGGGAGAACCGCAACCGGCTCAAAAATTCTTTGAAACCCGCATCTGGGCGGCACTTTCAGGTTTCGACCCCTCACGCCCCGTCTATGTTGAAGCCGAGAGCAAAAAGGTCGGCAACTTGCGTATTCCGCAACCACTTGTCGCGGAAATGTGGCGAGGCAGCTGTTTCGAAGTGATTACGCCTGCGTTACTGAGGGCGACACTTCTAAAGGAGGAGTACGCGCATCTGATTGATAACCGCGAACTGCTGTTTTACAAGCTCGACTGTTTGAAAGCGTTGCATCCGGGCAGTCAGATCGACACCTGGAAACGACTCGCATTGGACGCAAGATGGAACGAGTTCGTCGCGGACATGCTGGCAAACCACTATGACCCTGCATACGAACGGTCCATGTTCACAAACTACGTCAATGCGCGCGAAGCGATGACACTCCGAACGACCGATATTTCACAAAATAGCTTTGTTGCATTGAGTGCGTCTCTGCCGCGATAGTCAAAGATTGTGAAATACCGCACACAAAATTGGCAATAAGCTAAACTCTTTGAAAACAATGTCTAACCACTGAAACCTGATTTCGATTCTAAGCGAAATCTTTGCGCATCCATCATTCCAAGAATGCAAAACCGTCCCACAAAAATCGGTAAATACAACATCCTGTCCGAATTAGGTCGCGGCGCTACTGCTGTTGTTTATCTGGGAGAAGATCAATTCAATGATCGCAAAGTTGCCATCAAATTGGTCACCCCGGATGAAGGCATGGGGATTGAGGAGGCCCGCCGCTTCGAAAAGCTTTTTCTGAATGAGGCAGCGATGGTGGGCAAGATGTCACACCCCAACATTGTTGGCGTCTACGATGCAGTGATCGAAGGCGAAAATCGTTACATTGTCATGGAGTATGTCGGCGGGGGGTCGCTGAAGAAATTTTGCACCGAGACCAACTTGTTACCTGTGCGCCAGGCCGTGTTGATCATTTTCAAAGCCTGTCGTGCGCTTGACTACGCATTCCAGAATGGCGTCATTCACCGTGACATCAAATCGGCGAATATTCTTCTGTCCGAGCGGGACGATATCAAGATATCTGACTTCGGCACGGCGCAAATTTCACAGGCGACGCACACGCAAATTGATGGTTTTGTCGGCTCGCCTGCCTATATGGCACCGGAACAAATTAACGAAGAGCCGCCGTCGGCACAGACTGATATCTATTCACTCGGCGTAACCATGTATGAACTGCTCGCTGGTCGCCTGCCATTCCAGGCCGCCAATTCAGTCGCCATGATTAACAAAATCCTCAACGATACGGCGACTCCGCTAAAAAGTATTCGTCCAGATATCCCCGACGAGTTGGTTGCCATCGTCGAAAAAGCCATGGCACGCGATCCCGCCAAACGCTACCCGGCGTGGTACGCAATGGCCCGAGACCTCGCAGACACCTTCCCGCAATTGGAGAAATACTCGTTCGAAATTTCGTCCGCAGAAAAATTCAACTCGTTGAGAAAGTTGGATTTCTTTCGAGATTTTCGCGATTCTGAACTATGGGAAGTTCTGCGCGGTGCGGTTTGGGAAAATCACTCGCGAGAGCAGAGCTTACTGCTTGAGGGCGACGTCGGTCACGCATTTTTCATCATTGTGTCCGGGCAGGTAAAGGTCATCAAGGACGACAAGCTTTTGAATGTGTTGAAAGATGGCGATTGTTTCGGTGAGATGGCTTACCTCTCAGGCGACAAAGCGCGCCGTACGGCATCTATTATTGCCGTCTCAGAAGTGCAATTGCTGCGTATCCAGGATGTTCAACTGGAGCAACTCTCTGATGCGTGCCAATTGCGTTTCAATCGACAGTTTCTCAAGACGTTGATCGAACGCCTCGCTTGGACCAGCAACGTATTGGCACAAGTCAAGAAGTAACGTACCCCGAAAGATTTTGCAGTAGTTCACAATTCGAACACGTGGTCAATCCGTTTCCGAACGGGTTTCTAAACGTACAATAGTTTCGCCTCCGCAATTTGGCTGAGAATTCTGGAGCGCACTTTTGCGCCAACCATGTTCCATCAGGATGAAACAACCATGCAAATATCCCAAGGATTGTCCGTCAAAAACACGCTCGCACTGTTCGCAGG
>JAJAYN010000527.1 GCA_026786225.1 Burkholderiales bacterium
CGCAGCAGCGATTCCATCAGGCACCACTTGCTAAGGCCGCTTTGCAGCAGGTTGGCACCGACAAATGCGGTAAAAGCAAGCCACCAATGGCTCACGAAAATTGGACTGCCAGGAATACCCAGCGCCAGCGATAGCAGGATAAAGAGCCCGGCAACGATGCGAACGATTCGCCAAGTGGTCATGATGTTTCTCCTTCAGATTGGATGACGGCGGGATCGCCTGACCCGGCCGGTGTGCGGCCGCGATAGGCGATGAAGTACAACAACGGAATCGCCACCAATGTCAGTAAGGTGGAGACGAAAATACCGAATATCAAGGAGATCGCGAGGCCATTGAAGATGGGGTCGTCGAGAATGAAGAATGCCCCCAGCATCGCCGCAGCGCCCGTGAGGAGGACCGGTTGCGCGCGGGTGATGGCCGATTGCACGACGGCCTCCTTGAACGGCACGCCATCGCGAATCTGCAAATTGATGAAATCCACCAGCAGGATGGAATTCCGCACGATGATGCCTGCCAACGCGATCATGCCGATCATGCTGGTCGCCGTGTAAGGCGCGCCGAGCAACGCGTGCCCGGGCATGACGCCGACGATGGTCAGCGGAATCGGTGCCATGATGATCAGGGGCGTGAGGTAAGATCCGAATTGTGCGACCACTAACAGGTAAATGAGGATCAGGCCAACCGCGTAGGCTGCACCCATGTCGCGGAAGGTTTCATAGGTAATCTGCCATTCGCCATCCCACTTTGTGGCGTACTCGCGATAGGCGTCTTCTGGCGGACGAATGAAATATTCAGCTATCTTGCCGCCACCCGGCGTCTGTATCTCACAGATCTCTGAACGCATCGCGAACATGCCATAAAGCGGGCTATCGACCTTGCCGGCCATGTCGCCAACCACGTAGTTGACCGGGTGCAGGTCTTTGTGAAAGACGGGTTGCTCGCGCAGCGTATCGCTGACGGCGACCAGTTCTCGTATCGGCACCAGTTTGCCGGCGGCAGTGCGCAGCTGGAGCTGCAGCAAAGTATCGAGTTCGCCGTGCTGTTCGGGCGGCAACTGAATCGTCGCCGCCACCGGATACTTGCTGCCATCATGCAGGTAGGTCGTGGCTTCCCCGCTGAGACCGGCACGCAGGGTCTCAGTTATCTGCTGTTGTGAAACGCCGAGCAGTGCCGCCTTGCGGCGATCAACCAGCAGCAAGGTGCGCGGCGCGGCAACGCTGCTGCTGTCATCGACGTCGACCACACCCGCTGTCTTTTCAAATATCGTGCGGATCTGCCGGGCGACGGTACGACGGCCTTCGGCATCAGGCCCGTAGACCTCGGCGACAATCGGCGCCAGCACCGGCGGGCCGGGCGGCACTTCCACCACTTTCACATTGGCACCAAAGCGCTTACCGATTTCGGCAAGCGCCGGCCGCACCCGCGTTGCAATCGCATGGCTCTGTTCGCTGCGCTCATGCTTGTCGACGAGGTTTACTTGCAGTTCGCCGACGTCACCACCGGCACGAAGGTAATACTGGCGTACCAGACCGTTGAAATTGATCGGTGCCGCCGTGCCGACATAGGCTTGGTAATTCACCACTTCCGGCATCGCAGCAACGTGCGCGCCGAGCGCGCGCAACACCGCTGCGGTTTTCTCCAGCGGCGTGCCTGCGGGCATGTCGACCACGACCGAGAATTCTGATTTATTGTCCAGCGGCAACATCTTCAGGCGCACCAGCCCCACAGCGGGAAGCAGCAACGAGACAAGGATCAAGGCCAGCACACCGGCGCCGAGCAGAAGACGGGCGCGTGGGCCGCGTTGGGTATCGAGCAGTGGCTCGAACAGGCGCTGGAACAGGGGCGTGAGTTTGCGCGTCAACGGCGAAACCGGATGCGGCGCATTAGTACCGGCGTGCACATCCACGGCCTTCATCCATAGCCGCGCCAGCCACGGCGTCACCACAAACGCGATGACCAGCGATATCAGCATGCCCATGCTGGCATTGATCGGAATTGGGCTCATGTACGGCCCCATCAAACCGGACACGAATGCCATCGGCAGCAGAGCGGCGATCACAGTAAATGTAGCGAGAAAGGTCGGGCCGCCGACCTCATCGACGGCCCCGGGAATGAGCTCAGTCAGCGACTTGCCGGTATGCAATTGTTGATGCCGGTGAATGTTCTCGACCACGACGATAGCATCGTCGACCAGGATGCCAATGGAAAAGATAAGCGCAAACAGAGAGACGCGATTGAGCGTAAAACCCCATGCCCACGATGCGAACAGCGTAGCGGCAAGGGTGAGGATCACGGCAGACCCGACAATTGCCGCCTCGCGGCGACCAAGCGCGATAAACACCAGCGCCACCACGGCAGCAGTCGCAAACAGGAGTTTCTGGATGAGTTTTTTTGCCTTGTCGTTGGCGGTAGCGCCGTAGTTCCGCGATTCGGCGACTTGCACTTCGGCGGGAATGACCGTGTTCTTTAAAAACTCCACGCGCCGCATGACGGCATCGGCGACGTCGATGGCGTTCTCGCCAGCCTTCTTGGTGACGGCGATTGTCACAGCCGGGTATTCGGCGGCGTCTTTGCCGACAGTGCCGTGCCACACGTATCGGCTTGGTGGCGGTGCGCCGTCACGCACGAGGGCTACATCGCGCAGGAAGACCGGCTTTCCGGTACGAACGCCGACAACCAGGTCGGCGATGTCCTGCGCACTCTCGAAGAACGGACCAGCTTCGATGGCCACGGCGCGATTACCCGACAGCAGGTCGCCCACCGGCGTGCCTGCGTTGGCCGACTGCAGTGCGCGTCGCAAATCTGCGACGGTAACGCCGCTGCCCGACATGCGTGCAGCATCGATCTCGACCATGATGGCGCGACCCGGCCCGCCGATAGTGCGCACTTCGCGGGTACCAACAACGCGTTTCAGGTCGGTCTCGATGCTGTGTGCCACGCGTTCCAGATCGAACGCGCTCGCGGTCTTGCTGAATAACGTGAGCCCGACAATGGGTACATCATCGATGCCCTTCGGCTTGACCAGCGGCTCGAGCACACCCAATCCCTTCGGCAGCCAGTCCGCATTGGCGCTAACCGCGTCATGCAGGCGGACCAGCGCCTCGCTGCGCGGCACACCAACCTTGAACTGCACGGTGATGATCGCCATTCCCGGCCGCGACACCGATGCCACGTGCTCGGTGCCGGCGATCTGGGATAACACCTGTTCCGCAGGGATAGCCACCATCTGCTCGACATCGCGCACCGACGCGCCGGGAAATTGCACGAACACATTGGCCATGGTGACGTTGATTTGCGGCTCTTCTTCGCGCGGCGTCACGAACACGGCAAAAGCGCCGAGCAACAGCGCCGTCAACGCCAGCAGTGGCGTGATCTGCGCGTTAAGGAAAGCGGCAGCGGTGCGGCCGGACAGGCCGAGTTTCTCCGGGGCGGACATCAACGCGCCTTCGCGGCAGCCTGGGGATCAAGCGCAACAAGCTCCCCCGCGCTGACGCCAGCCAGCACTTCGATCGAATCCTCGGCTGCACGTCCAAGACGCACTTGGCTCAACAACGGTTTGCCGTTGGAATCGACCACATACACGCCGCTCATTTCAGCGCGACGCACGATTGCCTTGGCGGGTACGAAAACGCGACTGCCATCCGTACCAGCCTGCCCCGGTAACCAGGCGCGCGCAAACATGCCTGGTGTCGCGCCGGATGTGCCAGTCGGCAAATCGAGTCGAAGTTGCAAGGTGTGGGTATTGGGATCGGCCGTCGGCAATAACGTCACGCGAGTCGGTACGATCCACGGTTGCGCAGCGCCAGGCAATTCGACCTTGATCGCCAGTGGCGGGTTGGCGGTCAGTGCGGGCGAATTGGCGGTTTGCGGAATTGTCGCCGTCACCCGCAGTTCGGCCGGGTCGTAGACGATGACGATCGCGCGCCCGGGCATGGCCATATCACCCTGCACCACCGGCACATCAGCGACAACGCCGTTGAACGGTGCGCGCAGAATGAAAAAATCCGATTGGGTTCGCGCCGCACCGGCTTGCGCGATCTGCGCGTTGACCTGTGCAGCGGAAGCCTTGTAGACCGCTTCGGCCTGGTCGAGCGCGGCCTGACTGATGAATCCCTTTTGGAGAAGCAATTTCTGCCGGTTGAAATCTTTAGCAGCCACATCCAGCGACGCCTTCGCCGCCTGCACCTGCGCCTGGCTGGCGGCGGCAGATTGGTCGGCGGCACGGGCATCCATGCGTGCCAACACCTGCCCTGTCTTCACGCTGTCACCAACTTTCACGCGCAGCTCAACTATGGCACCGGCGACCTGCGCAGCCAGCACCGTCTGGCGAACTGCCTCGACCACGCCGTCTGCGCTGACGGCTGCCGCAGTCCCGGACGTACGCGCGGCGACGGTAGCTAATGCCGGGCCGGGCGCCGCATGGGACATGCCGGCAAGCAGAAACAGTGAGAGCATCAGTTTGTTGTTCATGTTGGTTCTTTCGATGACCTGGAGGCTTGCTTCGCTCTTGATTAACATTATATGTTTTTATATTATATTGACATTCAATATACATTTCAATATATTATTTGAATATTTATTGAACTGGAACTTCGCACATGTTGAGCACTACCGAAATCGATCTGGACACCATGCGGGCGTCGGCAGCGCGTACCTGCGCAATGTTGAAAACGCTCGCGAATCCTGACCGACTATTGTTGCTCTGCCAGATATCGCAGGGAGAGCGTTGCGTGAGTGATCTGGAAGAGGCGCTGGATATCCACCAGCCGACGCTTTCACAACAACTGGGCGTGCTACGCGAAGAAGGTCTGGTCAGTACCCGCCGCGAGGGCAAGCGCATTTACTATTCGGTCGCAAGCAAGGAAGCAATGGCTGTGATGCAGGTGCTCTATGAACAGTTCTGCGAGATCAAGCCCAAGGGAGCAAAGGCAGTTCGCGCTGAGTGAAGCGTTGTGTGCTTCAGCAAGTTATCAAATGGGGACCTTGAAAAATTTCAAAACACTAGCGCTAGTGCGGAGTTCCGAGCACTTTTGCTTCAAAACGCCCGCCCCATATAGAGTTTGTCTGTTTGGTAATTTAACCAAACGCGTTGGTACAATTACCAAATGTCATCCAAACTCGCACCATCCTTGCAATCAACGTCGCCTTCAACACAAGCCGATGACGCAATCGCCGCGCCCGCCTCGACGCGCCAGCGAATTCTCGCGGAGGCTGTCGCTCTGCTGAACGACGAGGGCTTCGCCGCTTTGACGCAGCAACATGTTTGCGAGCGCGTCGGCATTCGGCAGAGCCATCTGACCTATTACTTCCCGACGCGAAACGATCTGCTGCGTGAAACCGCCGCTTTCGCTTGTGAAGCGATGTTGGATGGGATGCTCGCCACCGCAAAGGCGGGCGAGATGACGCTGAGCCAAATCCGCGACGTGCTATTCGTCACCGACGAAAGCGATCGAAGGCTTGGTCGACTGATGACTGCACTTATTGTGGCATCAGACGAAGACACCCGCATCAAGCCGTGGCTTGCGTCTTTCGAGATGCGCAATCGAGCGCGAATCGCAGCGCTGCTGCGTGCGGCGGGCGCAACAGTGTCCGACGCCGACATCGAACTATTGCACGCAGCCTATGTCGGAGCCGTGGTACTCGATATCGGCGAATCTGACACCGAATCACTCGCACGTGCGCAACGCATTGTTCACCACGCTTTTGACATGCTGGTCTTGAAGTCGACTGCGGCGAAAGCTCTCACAGAAGCGACCTCTGCAAAACGAAAGCCCGCCAGGAAATGACGTTAACGCCAAGCCCCAGCCTCAAGCGAATCTTGTTCGCGCCTGCCGCCGTCGCAGCGTGCATCATGTTTGCGGGTTGCGCCATCGGGCCCGATTACAAACGCCCCGATCCTGCCTCACTCGGAACCAACAGCAAGTGGCAGGCGCCAGCACCGCTGCTCCCCCACGCGGGAAGTTCCGCAGCGCTGGTCGACTGGTGGAAGTCATGGAACGACACAACGCTGACTACCCTCATCGAGCACAGCCAGCGCGAAAACACCAGCATCGGCCAAGCCAGCGCACGAATTGCCCAAGCCCGTGCTGGTTACGATGGATTGCTCAGCGCCTTGCTGCCCTCGTTTACCGCGAATGCTTACGACACACGATCAAAGGGCGGGCAGCAAGCGGTGTTCTCGCCGGCAGGGGCGAAGGACCTTCAGCGAAGCGAGCACGTGAGCCTCGACGCCGCCTGGGAGCTCGACTTGTTTGGCGGCGGACGCCGCGCACGCGAAGCCTCACGACTGAGATCCGATGCGCGAATTGGTGATTGGCACGAGGCGCGGGTGAGCGTGAGTGCAGAGGTCGCGTCGCAGTATGTCAATTTGCGGACCTGCGAAGTATTGCTCGCAGGTTACGAAGTCGACGCCAAATCACGCGCCGAAACCGCGCGCTTAACCGTCTTGAAACGCGATGCCGGCTTTGAGTCACCAGCGAACGCGGCGCTCACAGAAGCCAGCCGTGCGGAGGCGGCAGCGCGATTCACCGAGCAAAGCGCGCAATGCAACCTGCTGGTGAAAGTACTGGCCGAGCTAACGGCGATGGCAGAGCCCACACTTCGCGAATTGCTTTCGAAAAACCGCGCGCAGATTCCCACGCCGCAGGCATTTAGCGTTACCGAAGTACCAGCGGCCTTGCTATCGCAGCGCCCCGACTTAGCCGCCGCTGAAGCCGAGCTCGCCGCGGCGATGGCGGACATTGGCGTCGCGATGGCGGACCGCTTGCCGCGACTAAGGTTGACGGGAAGCATCGGCTTTCTCGCCTTTAGCAGCCCCGGCGTGACCTCCCGCATGCGGGAGTGGAGCTACGGTCCGGGATTAACACTGCCGATTTTTGATGCAGGCCAACGCGCGGCGCAAGTTCGACTCACGCAAGCCACCTATGAAGAGTCGCTGGCGACGTACAAGGGCCGCGTCTTGCGTGCAGTACGTGAAGTTGAAGAAGCGCTGGTACGACTGGACAGTGCAACCAAACGCGAAGCCGATGTGCTGGCCGCGCTCAAGGGCTATCAACAGTTTTTGGCTGCCGCTGAGGCGCGCGTCAAGTTCGGTGCCGGGAGTTTCACGGAACTCGAGGAAGCCCGCCGCGCCGTCGTGGTCGCTCAAGGCAGTGCTGTCGGCGTGACGCGCGAC
>JAJAYN010000528.1 GCA_026786225.1 Burkholderiales bacterium
GGTAAATGCGCCGCGTTCATGGCCGAATAATTCACTCTCGAGCAAATCTTTAGGTATCGCGGCGGTATTGATGGCGATGAACGGCTTGGCGGCGCGCGGGCTGTGGCGGTGCAGCGCGAGCGCGACCAACTCCTTGCCGGTACCCGATTCGCCGGTAATCAATACCGTGGCGTGCGACTGGGAGAGGCGACCGATGGCGCGAAATACCTCCTGCATGGTTGGTGCCGAGCCAAGTATTTCAGGTACGTTGCTGGCGATTTCTTCGCTTGGCGATTTTCGAACCGACTCATCCAGTGCGCGACGTATCAACTCGACCGCGTGATCGACATCGAACGGCTTTGGAAGGTATTCAAACGCGCCCCCCTGAAACGCGGCGACGGCACTTTCCAGGTCGGAATATGCCGTCATGATGATGACCGGTGTGGTCGGCAGTTTCAATTTCAGTTGTTGCATGAATTCGAGCCCCGACGCACCCGGCATGCGAATGTCGCTGATCACAGCCTGCGGTGCGCTGTCTTCGAGCGCGTCAAGTGCGTCTTGTGCCGCTGCAAAAGATCGAAACACGATACCCTCGCGAGAAAGCGATTTTTCGATTACCCAACGAATGCTTTTATCGTCATCAATGATCCAGACTGGCCGCATTTACCGCTTTCAAGAAGGTTGTGATGTGTCGGGCGTTGCCGGAATGTTGCGTACTGGCAGCAATACGGTGAACCGGGTTTGCCCGGGAATGCTGTCGAATTCGATTATCCCGTGATGCTGATTGACGAGATCCTGCGCGATAGACAAACCCAGGCCGGTGCCGCCGTCCCGTCCCGATACGAGGGGATAAAAAATCTTGTCCTGGAGTGCGTTTGCCACACCCGGTCCGTTATCGATGATGTCGATCATGATGGCGTAGCGATAGCGCACGCGTGCCAGCGTTACCTGGCGGGCGATACGGGTCACGATGCGAATCTCGCCGCGCCCCTTTATCGATTGCGCGGCGTTCCTCGCAACGTTGAGTAGCGCCTGAATCAACGGTTCTTTCTCGCCAACGAGTTCGGGAAGGCTGGCATCATAATCACGCACCACACTGATGCCGTCCGGAAATTCCGCGAGCATCAATGCTCTTACCCGCTCCAGTACTTCGTGAATATTGAGACTGACAAGTTTTGGCAGGCGGTGGGGTGTGAGCAGGCGATCCATCAGGGCCTGGAGCCGGTCAGCTTCTTGCACGATGACTTGTGTGTACTCTTTCAACTCGATGTGCGGCAACTCGCGTTCAAGCAATTGCGCGGAACCACGAATGCCACCCAGCGGATTCTTGATCTCGTGGGCAAGGTTACGGATCAACTCGCGATTCAATTGCTGATGCTCTAGAATTTTTTCTTCGCGGACGATTTTCATTTGCTGGTTTTGCTGATGAAACTCCACGATCAATCGCTGCCCCTCAGCAGGGGCCGCAGTGCAGGCGGTGTGAAGAATGGCGGCAGCGGCGGTTTCAAGGGTGAGTTCGTTTTCGCTGAAGCTGGCGTCGTACTTCACCACTTGCTCAAGCATTGCAAAAAGCGACGCATTGCCTGTGTGGGCTGAAAACAGACGTGCGCACGGTTGCCCAATTGCATTTTTCTGGCTAAACGCAAACATGGTTTCGGCGGAAGGATTGGCGTAAACCAGTACGAACGAGCGGTCCAGAACAATGACGGCCGTCGACAGCAGATCGAGGCCGACGTAATGACCAAGACCGGGAAAAGGTTGTGCGGGACGGATCGGCATTTAGGTGGGTGCGCTGCAAAGGCTAGGAGATACGAAGATAAGAAGTGCGAACATAAAAAGCAAGTTCTGCGCCATACCTGTGCTGCCTGTAATTCATCATTTGAGGATACCGTTTTCGCCTATTGCAGGGGCGAAAAAAAACGCCGAAGGCTCTTCACCGTCGGCGTTTCAAATATCGATCGGCAACCCGATCGAAAGGAGACGTGACTACCTCGTAGCGACCAACTCTTCACGCAGTGCAGCGATACTGCCTTCATGCATCGTTACTTCATCCTGCAAATTGCGCACGCGTTCGAAGTGACGCTCGATTTCGGCGCGCACTTCAGGGCTGATAAGGGGTTTCTGCGCGGTGACCGCGTTAGTCGTGGCGGCAAAAGACGCGCGCATCGTCCACACTTCGCCCGAGCGACGTTGTTCTTCGGCAAGCGCATTGCGCGACGCTTCCAGTGATTTTCCCTCGGCCTGAATTTCACTTTGCAGGATGCGCCGCCGCACGTCGGCGCGGCGCTGTTGTACTTTGTCGCCGGTATCCAGGGCGGCGATCAGGGTAGGTTTGGTTTGGACAATTGCTGGTGTCTCGACTGGTGCCGCAATCGCTGCAGCAAATGCAACCGGTACTGCGTTGGCCGCAGATGTCGGCGATGGCACGCTGATCACCTTCGCCACCGGAATTGCGCGCGCGGTAGTTGGACTGCTATTTGACGCGCCCGACGAAGACTGAAGGACCGTTAACGGCTCCAGGTTTACCTTGGCGCCCCCTTTGATGGGCGTATTGGCGTAAGTGACGCGCCCGCTCTCATCGACAAACTTGTAAATCGTTTGGGAATTCTGTGCAGATGCCATCACCGGCACGAGAGCCAAGCCGACAAAAGCACATTTCGTGAGTCGATTCATTGCGTTTCAGGCCGAATTTGTCGTCCGGTCAGTCCGCGTTAGAGGGTCTTACAGCATACGGCTCGAAAAATTCTTTTGCAATACAACAACTTGTGGTCCGCCCATCCTCCCGCCACTACCGGTAGTTTGTGCAGTCAAAATCACCCGCGTTTGGGACATTTATTTCAGCAGAAGTTGGCCCCACTTCACTGCGAGACGAAAAAAGGGCGGAACGACCAAGTCGTTGCGCCCTTTTTTCTTCTTTTTGAGGCGCCGTTATTGTGTGAAAGAAGCCCGCGAACTTGTCGTTCTAAATTGCGCGACGCTTTTGCGCTTCGACTACAGCGAGTAGTACATATCAAACTCAATCGGATGCGTCGTCATGCGGAAACGGGTCACTTCCTGCATCTTGAGTTCAATGTAGGCGTCGATCATTTCGTTGGAGAACACGCCGCCACGGGTCAGGAACTCACGGTCCTTATCAAGATAGTCAAGCGCCTGATCCAGCGAGGAGCATACGGTCGGGATCTTGGCGTCATCTTCCGGCGTCACATCGTACAGATTCTTGTCTGATGGGTAGCCCGGGGGAATCTTGTTCTGCACGCCGTCCAGCCCGGCCATCATCATTGCCGCAAATGCGAGGTACGGGTTCGCGGTTGGGTCTGGAAAACGCACTTCGATGCGACGCGCCTTGTCCGATTGCACATAAGGAACACGGATCGAAGCCGAGCGGTTGCGTGCGGAGTAGGCCAGCTTTACGGGCGCTTCAAAGCCTGGAACCAAACGCTTGTAGGAGTTGGTGCCTGGGTTGGTGATCGCATTGAGGGCGCGCGCATGCTTGATAATGCCGCCGATGTAATAAAGCGCAAATTCGGAGAGACCCGCGTAGCCGTTGCCAGCGAACAGGTTCTTGCCGTCTTTCCAGATCGACTGATGCACGTGCATGCCCGAGCCGTTGTCGCCAACGATTGGTTTGGGCATGAATGTCGCCGTTTTGCCGTAGCTGTGGGCAACGTTCTGCACCACATACTTCAGGCGCTGATTCCAGTCTGCGCGCTTGACCAGGGTTTCAAACTTGGTGCCGATCTCGCACTGGCCAGCGTTTGCGACCTCATGGTGATGCACCTCGACTTCCACGCCAACGTCCTCAAGCGCGGTGCACATCGCCGAACGGATGTCCTGCAACTGGTCCACCGGCGGGACCGGAAAGTAACCGCCTTTGACGGTCGGGCGATGGCCAAGATTGCCGCCCTCGAATTTCCCGTCGGTCGACCAAGCCGCCTCTTCCGAGTAGATCTTGCACGAGCTGCCCGACATGTTGTCTGACCACTCCACTGCGTCAAAAATGAAGAATTCGGGTTCCGGACCGAAGTAGGCGACATCGCCGATACCGCTCGCCTTCAAATAGGCTTCTGCGCGTCGGCCAAGCGAACGTGGATCGCGGTCATAACCTTTCCCGGTTGAAGGCTCAATCACATCGCAGGAAAGTACCAACGTCGGTTCGTCGTAAAAGGGATCGACAAAAGCAGAGTCCGGGTCAGGCATCAGAATCATGTCCGACGCTTCGATGCCTTTCCAGCCAGCAATCGATGACCCGTCAAACGCATGTCCTTCGGTGAATTTCTCTTCACCGAACGCCTTGACCGGCACGGATACATGTTGCTCTTTGCCCTTGGTATCGGTAAAACGGAAATCAACGAACTTGATTTCGTTTTCTTTCACCATTTTTAGTACTTCTGCGACAACCATGTTGTTCTCCTGATTAATATGCGAAATGTGACCATGTTGATTTTGCGTGACTGGAAAATTTAGCAGAAAGCATGCCATCAAAAAAGTGCCAACTAAGCTTTTGATTAAAAAGAGTATTAAGTCCTTGCCCCTGCGTCTTAGCCCAACATTGGTGCCAAATAAATTTATTCGCACCAATATTGGGCGTGGGAATTGACTTCGACTTGCTCATGATACATAACTCCAAACCTTTGATTGAACCCGTGTGGCTTTTGACTATTTCACCGTGGTGGTCCAGACAATATGACTGATCGCTACGCCGTCATCGGAAATCCGGTCGCGCACTCCAGATCGCCGGAAATACATGCCGCGTTCGCACGTGAATGCGGCGCGGATATTGAATATGGCCGGTTGCTCGCGCCCGTTGCGCGGTTTGCGGAAACGGCTGAAGCCTTTCGCGCCGGCGGCGCGGCAGGAGCAAACGTCACGCTCCCATTTAAGCTTGAAGCGTTTGCCTTCGCGCACGCGCGTACCGCGCGCGCGGAACGTGGTCGATCTGTGAACACGTTGCACTTTGAAACCAACCACGTTGTCGGTGACAACACTGATGGCGTCGGCCTTTGCCGCGATATTGAGCAAAATATCGGCCAGCCGTTGCTGGGTACCAGGATATTGCTCATCGGCGCCGGCGGTGCCGCGCGCGCCGTCGTCGGGGCATTGATGGATTGTCAGCCTGAACTACTGGCCATCACCAACCGCACACCGGCAAAAGCGCAAGCTATCGTCGATGAGATCAACGTAAAAAATATGTTGCGTGCCGTTGGGCTGACGGAGTTGCCGAAACTTCGTTTTGACGTACTCATTAATGCAACCTCGGCAAGCTTGTCTGCAAGTTTGCCGCTAGTGCCGCTATCTAGTTTTGACAATAATGCGCTGGCCTACGACATGATGTATGGCAAGGGCTTGACGCCCTTTCTGGCACTGGCTGCTGGTACCGGCGCACGTACCGCAGACGGCATTGGCATGCTCGTGGAACAGGCGGCGGAGGCGTTTTATGTATGGCGAGGTGTGCGGCCTTCAACTGGCCCCGTCCTCGATCTTTTGAAACAAGCCGCGCGGTGATTCGCTGGATATTCCGAATCCTGGCGGTAATTCTCGGTTTGATTTTCGCCGTTTTTCTCGCTTTCCAGGGATACGTTGCGCTAAAACTTTGGTGGTGGGAGGATCACAACCCGACCTCAACCGCGTTCATGGACGCGCGGCTGGCGGTCATGCGTGAAAAGGCACCGAACGCAAAGCTCAAACAGCAATGGGTGCCTTACGGAAAGATTTCCAGCCACTTGAAACGCGCCATTCTGGTGGCGGAAGACGACCGCTTTGTGGATCACGAGGGCTTCGACTGGGAAAGCATCCAGAAAGCAATGGACAAGAACCAGAAGCAAGGCAAGGTTGTCGCGGGCGGTTCAACCATCTCCCAGCAACTGGCCAAGAATCTCTTTCTATCTGGAGAACGGTCAATGCTTCGAAAGGGGGAGGAGGCTCTCATCACGCTAATGATGGAGCACTTGCTCGACAAGGAACGCATTCTGGAAATCTACCTGAACGTGATTGAGTGGGGAGACGGGGTATTTGGTGCAGAGGCCGCGTCAAGGCACTATTTTGGTATTTCGGCCTCACAACTTTCGCAAGAGCAGGCGGCAAAACTGGCGGCAATGGTGCCGCGTCCACGTTTCTACGACCGGAACCGCAATGCGCCTTGGTTGCTCAAGAAAACCCAGATCATCCTTGAGCGCATGCCGAGGGCCCAACTTCCATGAAAAGAAAACATGGAAATAGCTAGCTGGATTTTCTTTGGGCCAGCGAAGCTTGTGTCCGCCTGGCCCTACGCGGGCATCTTGATTGCTCTTGCCCTGATCGCAATGCAAGTTTGGTTGTCTGTTCGGAAGGGCGCCCGCGTCGAGCAAAATTTTTTTCGCGAGGCACCGGTCCTGGCGGGCTTGCTTTGGCTGATTTTCAACCTCTATGAATGGCAACTTATAGCCATACTCACGCAACAAAAAATCGTAAGCAATTTACGGATGGATCTGATCATCCTGGTGCCGATCCTGTATGTGCTGACTTTTTCGGCTGCATTATCAATCCACACGCAATTGAGGCAAGAGCAGACGAAAGGGAAATAACTTCCTAACGAGGTAACCCTCGCTATCGATTGGGGCGATCCCGGCGCGGTTTGCTGGGGTCGCGAGGACGCGAATTTGAGCGTCGATCTGGGAAGTCTGATTTTTTCATTTTAATAATCCGATCCGGCGGACCTGGGCCAAAGCCTGCCCCGCGCGGATCGGAATCCAACGATTACCTTGCGAGTTACTTTTAGCCCATCGGTTTGATGAGCGGCGTGATCACCGGGGTGACCATTGGCGCCGGCCTTATGGCCATCGGCTTCGCAGCGGCTTTCTTTTTGGGAGCAGCTTTTTTCTTTGCCGGTTTCTTTTTGGCAGCAGCTTTCTTTTTAGGAGCAGCCTTTTTCTTGGCGGCTACTTTCTTTTTAGCAGCGGGTTTCTTTTTCGCTGCTGGCTTCTTTTTAGCAGCCGGTTTTTTCGCTGCTGGCTTCTTTTTAGCGGCCGGTTTTTTGGCTGCTGGTTTCTTCTTTGCTACTGGCTTCTTTGCTGCAGGTTTCTTTGCAGCAGGTTTCTTTGCTGCCGGCTTTTTTGCTGCCGGTTTTTTGGCTGTTGCCA
>JAJAYN010000529.1 GCA_026786225.1 Burkholderiales bacterium
GGCCTGATACGCGAAATCATTGGATTTAATTTGTTTCGCGCTGGCGCGGCGATGCACGCGTTTCAGTTCGCCTGGCGCATTCCCAATCTGCTGAGGCGTATGTTTTCCGAAGGTGCGTTCAGTCAGGCATTTGTACCGATCTTTGCCGAGTACAAAGCCAAGCGTGGCGAAGCAGACACGAAACTGCTGGCAGATCATGTCGCCAGCCTGCTCGCACTGATACTTTTCCTGGTCACGCTGATCGGCGTCATCGCTGCGCCCGTTCTGGTTTATGCAACGGCTTCCGGATTCGCCGACTCCCCGGAGCAGTTTGGACTGACCACGCAACTGGTTCGAATCACTTTCCCGTATATCTTTTTCATCTCGCTTGTCGCGCTGGCCGCCGGGATACTCAACAGCTTCAGTGTGTTCAAAACACCTGCCTTCACCCCCGTATTGCTCAATCTCTCGGTCATCGCTTGTGCATTGTTTCTTTCGCCCTACGTAAACCCGCCGATTATGGCGATCGCCTGGGGCACATTGCTAGGCGGCATTACGCAGCTTGCGTTTCAAATACCCGCGCTTCGCAAAATAGAGATGCTACCGCGCCTTTCATTTTCAGCGTGGCGCTTTCGCAAAGACGAAGGCGTCGTCCGAATTCTGAAACTCATGGCCCCCGCGATACTAGGCGTCTCTGTCGCGCAGATTTCGTTGCTACTAAACACACAGATCGCTTCGTTTCTGCAAACTGGCTCGGTATCGTGGCTCACCGCTGCCGACCGTCTTATGGAGTTTCCGTCGGCGCTTCTCGGTGTCGCCATTGGCGCTGTGTTACTTCCGTCGCTGGTCAAACAACATGCTGACGAGAATGCTGCTGAATATTCGCGCCTGTTGGATTGGGGACTACGCACGACACTCTTATTGACGTTGCCCGCCGCATTAGGCTTGGCAATGCTCGCAACACCGCTGATTGCAACCCTCTTTCAACATGGCGAATTCGACGCCTACGCTGTGCTGATGACGCGCGAAGCGTTGGTCGCCTACTCGGCAGGGCTGACAGGCATCATCCTCGTCAAGATTCTCGCCCCCGGTTTCTATGCGAGGCAAAACGTCAAAACGCCTGTAAAAATTGCGATCTTCACGCTGGCCATGACACAGTTGATGAATATTGCTTTCGTGCCACTGTTCAAACACGCCGGACTGGCACTCTCCATTGGACTAGGTGCCTGTGTGAATGCGGGGCTATTGTATTTTTTCATGCGCAAGCAGCGCATTTTTACGCCACAACCGGAATGGCTGGCGTTCTTGCTGAAAATCGTGGTCGCGCTCTATGTCATGGGTGGCGTATTGCTCTTGATTTCAGGAACAGATAGCCAGTGGCTGACTTCCAGCACGCTCACGAAATGCTGGCGACTGACGCTCATCATCTTCGCGGGTGCATTCGCATATTTCGCAAGTCTCTGGGTGATGGGATTCCGATTGAGCCATTTTTCAAGGCGCGTTGGATGACATTGAAATTTCATCGCACGCTTTCTCCGCCAGGCGCACCGTTGGCGCTGGTCATCGGCAATTTCGATGGCGTACATCGTGGGCATCAGGCCATTCTGGCGGCCGGCTCGACGGCCGCCCGCGCAAAGGGCCTCACATTTGCCGCGATGACTTTTCATCCTTTGCCGCGCGAGTATTTTGCCCGGCTGCGTAATGACCCTTCGCTTGCGCCGGCGCGGCTGATGAGCACGACCGAGAAACTTGCCGCGTTTGTCAACGGTGGTGTCGAACATGCCTATATACCTCGCTTTGACGCAAAATTCTGCTCCCAATCCCCGGACGAGTTTGTATCCGCGTTAACGCGGATGAATTTGCGCTGGCTGATGGTTGGTGAAGATTTTCGTTTTGGTGCCAAGCGGGCAGGCGATACACAGACATTGCGCGCGGCAGGATTGAAACACGGCTTTCAGGTTGAAACCATGCCGGACGTCGTCGACCAAGAAAAGATCTCCTCGAGCGCTATACGTCACGCCTTAGCCGACGGACAACTCGATGTCGCCGCCCGCATGCTCGGACGGCCTTACAGTATCGTTGGCCGCGTTACCCATGGCAAAAGACTAGGCCGCACACTGGGTTTTCCTACTGCGAATATCACGCTCACGCACCGGAAACCGGCGCTGTCTGGCGTGTATGCAGTACAATGCAGGCTTGTAACTCGCGGGCTCGAGGGAGTGGCGGGGATTGAAAATATCAAGAATGGGCCGGTCCTCAACGGGGTTGCCAATCTTGGCACCAATCCGGTGGTCTCAATCGATGGCCACCACCATCTGGAAGTCTTCCTCTTCGATTTTGCAGCAGACGTGTATGGCCAACGTCTCGCCTGTACCTTCATCGAAAAAATCCGCGACGAACAAAATTTTGCGAGCCTCGATGCGCTCAAAGTGCAAATGCATGACGACGTATCGAAGGCAAAACACATTTTGCGATTGGATCGATGATGGACCAAAAGGTTGACTACAAAAGTACGCTGAATTTGCCCGATACGCCGTTCCCGATGCGCGGTGATTTGGCGAAGCGCGAACCCAACTGGGTGGCGGATTGGCAGCAGCGCAAGCTCTACGAGAAAATTCGCAAACAGTCCAAAGGTAGGCCAAAGTTTATCCTGCATGACGGCCCGCCCTATGCCAACGCCGCCATCCATATCGGCCACGCACTCAACAAAATTCTCAAGGATATTGTTGTCAAATCGAAGCAGATGGCGGGCTACGACGCGGTTTATATCCCGGGATGGGATTGCCACGGGATGCCGATTGAAATCTTTGTTGAGAAGCAGCACGGCAAGAATCTGCCCCCTGAAAAATTGATGTCGCTGGCGCGAGCACACGCTCAATCGCAGGTCGAGTTGCAGAAAGCTGACTTCATCCGGCTGGGCATCCTGGGTGACTGGGATCATCCGTACAAGACCATGGACTTTGCCACCGAAGCGGAAGAGATTCGGACACTCGGCAAGCTGTTTGATCGCGGCTATGTCTATCGTGGATTGAAGCCCGTGAACTGGTGCTTTGATTGCCAATCTGCATTGGCAGAAGCAGAGGTTGAATACGAAGACAAGACCTCAACCACCATTGACGTGGGGTTTCCCATTGTCGATAGTGAGCGCGACAAACTGGCGAAAGCATTCGGACTGACGACGCTACCGGATGGACCGGTGTATGCGGTGATCTGGACAACCACGCCATGGACTATTCCCGCTAACCAGGCGCTGAATGTCCATCCGGATTTCGACTACGCGCTTGTCGAGACCTCAAGCGGAAGTCTTGTACTTGCGAAAGAGCTGGCACAGGCATGCCTCGAGCGCTACGGTTTGGCTGGGGATCAACCAGCAAACATGGTTCACGTTTGCAAAGGCGCCGCGCTTGAGCGCATCGAGTTCAGACATCCGTTCTACGACCGCGTATCGCCGGTATTTCTTGGCGACTACGTAACGCTCGACACCGGCACCGGCATTGTCCACTCCTCGCCAGCATACGGCGTGGAGGACTTTAATTCATGCAAGCGGTACGGCATGACGAACGACGAAATTCTCAATCCAGTGATGGGCAATGGACAATATGCGGCATCGCTTCCTTTGTTCGGCGGATTGAATATCTGGAAGGCGCAGCCGGAAGTCCTCCAGGCGATTGAAGCGGCCGGCGCGCTGTTTCATACGTCGAGCTTCAAACATTCGTATCCGCATTGCTGGCGCCACAAGACACCGACCGTGTTCCGCGCGACCTCACAGTGGTTTGTCGGGATGGATATCAAAGCCAAGGGCGAGGAAAAATCCTTGCGCGAGTTGGCATTAGCCGCCATCGACGCGACAACTTTCTATCCCGAGTGGGGCAAGGCCCGGCTGCACAGCATGATCGCCAACCGGCCGGACTGGTGTATTTCGCGCCAGCGGAAATGGGGTACGCCAATCCCATTCTTTCTGCATAAAGAAACCCAACAGCCGCATCCCCGTACCCTCGAACTGCTGGACCAGGTTGCGCTACGCGTCGAAAAAGAAGGCATCGAATGTTGGCAGCGCATCACCGCCGACGAATTACTAGGTCCGGACGCCGCGCATTATGAAAAGAGCAACGATACGCTGGATGTCTGGTTTGATTCCGGCTCGACCTTTACGACTGTGATGGGTCAACGTCCTGAGTTTGAAGGCCACTTCCCCGCGGATATTTATCTTGAAGGCTCAGATCAACATCGTGGCTGGTTTCACTCCTCGTTGCTGATCAGTTGCGCAATGAACGGCTCTGCGCCATACAAAGCGCTGTTGACGCACGGGTTTACCGTCGATGGCCAAGGCAAGAAAATGTCCAAGTCGATGGGTAACGCCTTAGCACCGCAAAAGATTTCCGACACGCTTGGCGCCGAGATTCTCCGCATGTGGACCGGCCTCACCGATTATTCTGGAGAGCTTTCGATATCGGA
>JAJAYN010000530.1 GCA_026786225.1 Burkholderiales bacterium
AAGTTCATGGGCTCCTATTTAAACGCGTGCAAGAATGCACGGGCGGTGATAGTTGAGATGAACGTTATCATGGCAGTATAAGCTATCAAGGAATATTAAACGCGACCACTGGCGCGGTCTTTCAGGCAGTTTGTGTCTGGGAGCCGCGCCGTTTCTCATTCTACGGTTGAAATGCTGGATTTAAGCTAGGAAGAAAAACTTAGCCACGCATGCAGGCGCCCGTCGACTCAAATAACTACCTGCGCATATCCCGGGAGCAGACACAGCTCAACCGGTGACTTTCATGATAAGTGCGGTTGGCGTTAAATTCTGGAAAAGCCTTTAACGCCAACACGCATTTGCTACATTTTCTGCTTATTCGCAATCAGCGATAACGATTTTGCAGCTGCTTTGACCACACATTTCAAGTGCTGCCTTCGTGGCGACACCCTTGGTTGCACCAAAGCCGTAACCATAATTTTTCTTCGACGACGCATAGGCGCCGCAGGTCTTGAACCAGACGACGACCTTGCAGTTTTCGTTGCCGCTGGACTTACATTGCTTCATTGCGCCGGCCTTGGCTGCTGCTTCTGAATCTTCACCGGTAACAAAGCCATATCCTGGCTCTGTATCACCGACGGAGTCATCAACGGCAATCGCGCCGATTGCAAATGCGCTGCCCTGAAACAACAGACCCAATGTAACGATTAGTGTGGCGAATTTCTTCATGCTGGTTCCTAGATGAATAATTGAAAAAGTGACTCGGTATCGATCTTGAAATTGACCTGCTAAGCACAGTGCCAACTCAATCGAAGTTTACGTGGTGCGAGGCGGTGTAACAATGAAAACAAGGCCAATCAATACGTTCAATTGTGAACTCTTGATACGTGGCCTTTCTCAGCGCAATTTAGCCGGCAGTTTTCGCGCTGCCGAGCTGCTCCCGCAAAGCATTCACCACCACACTCTCGCCGCGAACCCGAAAAATTGCGCCTGCATCGTCCGCACGCTCCTCCAGCACCTCACAACTGGCAAAAATTTTCCCGCGCAGTTGTTGTGCCGACCAAGGGAGAAATAGCTCGGCCTCTACCAGGTCTTTCTGGAAAAACGCGCGGATCGCGGCATGCAAGTTCGCAACATCGACTTCGCGGCGCGCGCTCATCACGATGCACTTGGGATATTTTTCACGCAGGACCGCCGCGCGTTCGGCTTGAGCGGCTTCGTCACCCACGACATCGATCTTGTTGAATACCCGAATCCTTGGCACGTCTTGCGCGCCAATTTCACTGAGCACTTCATCCGTCACCGCGAGCTGCCGTTCGAAGCCGGGATCGCTGGCATCGATGACGTGAAGCAGTAGCGACGACTCTGCTGCTTCTTCGAGTGTGGACTTGAACGATGCAACCAGATCGTGCGGCAGATTCTTGATAAAGCCGACCGTGTCGCTGACCAGCACGCGCGGTACGGCCTCCGGATACAGTGCGCGCACGGTGGTGTCGAGTGTCGCGAACAGCTTGTTGGCCACCAGCACCTCGCTGCCGGTGAGCGCGCGCATTAATGTCGATTTGCCGGCGTTGGTGTAGCCGACGAGTGCCACCCGCGCGATTTTCTGTCCCGCCTGATCGGCCTGGCCCTCCTGGCGGCGCGCGCGCTGCGTCTGCCGCTCTTTGTCCATCGCGATAATTTCAAGTTGCAATTCGGCAATACGGTTGCGGATTTTTTGCCGGTCCAGCGCGCTATGCGTTTCGCCCGCACCGCGGCCGCCGGTGCCGCTGCGCTGTCGACCCTTCGGCCCGGCCAGCTTGGCCGCTTCGCGCAGCCGGGGTGACATATACCCCAGGCGGGCGATTTCCACTTGCGCGCGCGCCGCGCGCGAACTGGCGTGCCGGTGAAAAATTTCCAGGATGACCATGGTGCGGTCCATGACTTCGCAGCCGACTTCTATTTCCAGGTTGCGCGCTTGTGACGGAGAAATCTCATGATCGACGAGGACGATGTCCACACGACGCGTCTCGGGATCGGCCGCCGACTGCGCGGCCTCCTTTGCCCTGGCTGCTCCGCCTTTGGCCACTTTGCGCACGCTGGCAGGGGCTGCGTCGGCGTCCAGTTCGTCCTCAGTTTCGTCTTCAAGCGCAGATTCATCCTTGCCAACTTCTCCTGCCTCCCCTTCCACAAAGCGGCGCATTTCCTGCCGCTTGCCGACGCCAAGATAAGCGGTCGAATCGAATCTGGCGCGCTTCTGGATGAAGGTGCCGACGACCTGATAGCCCAGCGTTTTCGCCAGTTCGCGCAGCTCGGTAATCGATGCGTTCAGCTCAACATCGCTTACCGATGGGAGTTGCACCGCCGCAACGACGGCGCGCATGGGGGCTTCTTTTAGTTCGTTTTGCATGGGGGGATTGCCTGTGTACGGACGTGGGTGAAACGGGACGATCAATGCAGTCAACGACCGCAAAAAGTTTCACGCCTTGTAATGACCCAGCTTATCACGGCGCAGAGCGCCATTCGGCGGGCTTCATCGGCCGAAAAGGTGCCGGGAGGGTTGTCGGTGCTGGTTCGGCTGCGCTTCGGACTTCAGGTGTACAGGGCTAGGAAAACACAAGCACCAGAGGGCATCACAGGCCGAAAGCGCTCGATACACCTCGCCAGTGCTGGTGTTTCACTATTTTCAATCCGAATTACCCGCCGCAAGCAAC
This sequence comes from Burkholderiales bacterium, assembly GCA_026786225.1. Taxonomy (GTDB): domain Bacteria; phylum Pseudomonadota; class Gammaproteobacteria; order Burkholderiales; family Usitatibacteraceae; genus UKL13-2. The sequence goes on from JAJAYN010000530.1 coordinate 2,673, forward strand.
TTCTCCCACCCCACTCGCCCCAGCCTATTCATCGTCTCCATATTCTTCTCAAAAATATCCCCCGCATCCGGGAACGCTGCGACCGCGCGCGTCACACTTTCCTCGCGCAGCAGATGCAGCGTCGGGTACGGTGAGCGATTGGTGAAGTTGGTGATATCGTCGGGCTGGGTATCGGCAAACTGATAGCGCGGATGAAAGCTGGCGATCTGGATCACGCCGTCGTGTTTGAGTTCGGCGATGGCGGCATCGGCGACGTCCAGAAAATCGTTGTAGGCGAGAAAGTCGGCGAACAGGTTTGGATGGATGAGCAACGTCGTATCGGTGTCTGCCGCATCGGCAGCAACGAGAAACTGCAATTCGCGAACGAGTTCCGTCAACAAAACCTCGGGCGAATCGGCGAGGCATACCACATAGCGAATCTGCTTTTTTACATGTACGGCCTTGGCGAACGGGCAGAGATTCAAGCCGATAACTGCGCGCTCCAGCCACCTGACAGTGTCGGCAACGACCACGTTAGCATCCAACGTGGTCGTTCCCCACATCATTCAACCTTCACGCCCGACGTCTTGACCACGTCACTCCAACGCGCAATTTCCGCACGGATAAATTCCCCGAACGCCTCTGCCGACATTGGCCCCGGCACTGCGCCCAAATCCAGGAAGCGTTCCTTGATATCAGCCGTACCCAGCGCTTTGACGGATTCGGCGTTCAGCCTGGTGATGATGTCTTTGGGTGTTCCCTTTGGTGCCATCAGCCCGAACCACGATTGAACGTCGAAACCGTTGAGCCCCGCTTCACCCATCGTCGGCACATCCGGCGCAGACAGGGAACGCTGCGCACTCGTCACCGCCAATGCACGCAGCTTGCCCGTCTTCACGTGTGGCAAGGCGGAGGGCATGTTGTCGAACATGACCTGCACCTGGCCGCCGATCATGTCGGTCATCGCTGGTGCGCTGCCCTTGTATGGGATGTGCACCATATCTACTTTGGCGAGTATTTTGAACAGTTCCCCGCACATATGAATCGACGTGCCCGAGCCGCTCGATGCATAAGACAGTTTGCCCGGATTCGCGCGCGCATAGTCGATCAATTCCTTCAACGATTTAGCGGGTACCGAGGGATGGACGACGAGAATATTGGGCACCTTGGCGAACAGCGCGACGGGCTCAAAATCCTTGGCGAAGTCGAACGGCAACTTGGGAAACAATGATGCATTGATGGCGCTGGTGATCGCACAAACGTAGAACGTGTAGCCGTCCGGTGCCGAGCGGAATACAACTTCGGCACCGATATTGCTGCTACCACCCGCCTTGTTTTCAATAATTATTGGCTGCCCTAATGCGTCGCCTATCTTCCTGGCCATAAGTCGCCCCACCACATCGGTCGCGCCGCCCGGCGCGAAGCCGACGACGAACTTGATCGGCTTGGACGGGTAGGCCTGCGCGAATACCTGCTGGGGAAGTGCAGCCGCCATGGCGCCGGCGCCGGTTGCGGACAGGAAGTCTCTGCGTTTCATTTTCTCTCCTCGTATTGCGGTTGTTGAATTTCAAATTCAATCGCTGCTTGTGCATTATATGCAAGCCAAAATAATGCTATACGGATGTTGCTGTCACGCACTTTTCCTCTGTGAAAGTCTGCGATGGCGTTGCTCGCAGCGTGCGCGTCGCGTATTTCGTACAATGGGGCTATGAACTCAAAAACTAACAGCCCCTTGCATCGTCGTGCGCAGCACGTTGCGCGCGTTGGACTCTCATTGGCGATCTGTCTGCACCTGCTCTCTTGCGGCGGCGGGGGTGGCGGTGGCTCGACAACGGTTGTGGATATTCCGCCACCTCCCGTGCCAGTCCCCGTTACCGGCCCCGCGTGGTGGGGATTCGGTCGCGATGCACAACACTCCGCGGTGGGTGCCATCGCCACGCAACCCCTGACGCGGCTGATCTGGCAATCGCCGGTCGATCTCGCTCCACAGTATTCGGGCACTTCACTTTTGATCCACTATGGCTCGCCCGTCATCACCACAAAAAATACCGTGATCGTACCGGTCAAAACCGGTGCTACAGGGGGATTCCGCATCGAGGCCAGAAACGGCGGGAACGGCGCGGCAATCTGGTCTGCAGCCAGCGACTACATCCTGCCCACGCAACAAAACTGGACACCAAGCTACAACCTCGCCCTCACGATGGCAAACCGCGTCTATGCACCCG
>JAJAYN010000531.1 GCA_026786225.1 Burkholderiales bacterium
GACACAAATGTAACCACGAGCATCATCATGACGGTCAGCGAGTCGATCATGAAGCCGACCTCGAGCTTGATGCCGTCGGTGACCAGCCAGGTGTAGATGCCTTCGTTAAACGTTTTGCCGCCCTGCACATCCTGAAACACAAAGACCGACAAGATAAATGCCGCCGTCACACCAAGAATAGTCACGCTATGCGCGAACGCACGACCGAGCCTGGGCCCGAAAAATCCGGCCAGAACCGCACCCGCCAAGGGCAGCAACGGAATTGCCAGCAGCGCTAGTTTGTTTTCAATCATTGCGGCGTATTCATGCTAGTCGAAATAATGTAGATGTCCCACTGGCGCGGCTTGCCAAGGCAAATGCCTTGAAGACGCCCATGGATATTGGTTCTTTGCCCGCGCATTCCCGTCAGCCTTTCAACGTGCCAATGTCGTCGACATTGATCGACTTCAGGTTGCGGAACAACACCACCAGAATCGCCAGGCCGATGGCGGACTCGGCGGCCGCCACCGTGAGAATGAAGAACACGAATACCTGGCCCGACAAATCGTTGAGGTAGTGCGAGAACGCGATGAAATTCATGTTGACAGCCAGCAGCATGAGCTCGATACACATTAAAAGGATGATGATATTTTTTCTGTTCAGGAATATGCCTGCGATGGAAATCGCAAAAATAATCGCCGATAAACCCAGATAGTGCGACAGCGTAATCAACTTTATTCTCTCCCTGTTGCTGTCTTACGCGGCTGGTGGTGAAACTGGCGCGGGAGGCTCGTCTTTTTCTGCCGCCATCGAAATGATCTTCAACCGGTCGCTGCTCTTCACCCGCACCTGTTCGCCCACGTTCTGCGTCTTCACTTCCTTGCGACCGCGTAACGTCAGCGCAATCGCCGCCACAATAGCCACTAGCAAGATCACTGCCGCCAATTCGAACGTCAGTAAATAATCCGTGTAAAGCACACGACCCAGCTCCTTGGTGTTCGACACGCCCGGCGCGGGCGCACCTGGCGACGCTGCGCTGACCAGCCTCATGCTCCTGTCAAACAACAGCAACAGCATCTGCGCCAGCATCAATATGGCAACGGTCGCGGCAACCGGCAAATAGCGCCAGAAGCCTTCGCGCAATTTGTCGAAATTGATATCGAGCATCATCACGACAAACAGGAACAGCACCATGACCGCACCGACATAGACGAGGATCAGCGTGAGCGCGAGAAATTCTGCATACAGCAACAGCCAGAGCGCAGCAGCACTGCAAAACGACAACACCAGAAACAGCGCGGCATGCACCGGATTGCGCGCGGTGATGACCACCAAAGCCGAGATGATCAGCGTTGAGGCAAACACGTAGAAGACAATGGCTTGAAAGGTCATTTTATTTGGCTTTAGTTCCGGGAGGGCGATCAACTGAAACTCCCATCTTGCAATCACTTAACGATACGGCGCATCTTCGAGGCGGCGCTTGGCAATTTCATCTTCGTACTTGTCGCCAATGGCCAACAGCATGGGCTTGGTGTAATAGAGGTCACCGCGCTTTTCGCCGTGATACTCAAGCAAATGCGTTTCGACAATAGAGTCCACCGGACAAGACTCTTCGCAGAAACCGCAAAATATGCACTTGGTTAGATCGATGTCGTAGCGCGTTGTACGGCGTGTGCCGTCGTCGCGGGCTTCGGATTCAATCGTGATCGCAAGCGCCGGACAAACCGCCTCGCAAAGTTTGCAGGCGATGCAGCGTTCCTCGCCATTCGGATAGCGGCGCAAGGCATGCAGGCCGCGAAAACGCGGTGACTGCGGCGTCTTTTCTTCGGGAAATTGCACCGTGATCTTGCGGGCGAACAAGTGCCGACCAGTCAGTCGCAAGCCCTGAAAGAGCTCCCACAGCATCAGGCTACCAACGAGTTCTTTGGTTCTACTCAGCATGCTTAGTGTCCACTCTGCTTTCCGAACCACCAGTTAATCACAGGCAGATTGTTGATCGGCTCCATCATCATCAATCCCACCACCACGATCCAGACGATAGTGAGGGGAATAAATATTTTCCAGCCCAGACGCATGATCTGGTCATAGCGATAGCGCGGAAACGAGGCGCGAATCCAGACGAACATCAACATCAGGAACATCATCTTGCCGAACATCCACCAGATGCCCGGCTCACCCAGCAGCGGAATCGCCTTGGGAAATGGCGACAGCCATCCGCCAAGAAAAAGAATGGTGGAAATAGTCGCCACCAACAACATGTTCGCGTATTCGGCCAGAAAAAACAGCGACCACGTCATGCCGGAATACTCGACCAAAGGCCCCGCGACGATCTCCGATTCACCTTCCGCCACGTCGAAGGGATGACGATTGGTCTCGGCTACACCGGCGATAAAGTGAATAATGAACAGGGGAAATAGCGGGACGAAAAACCATTCGGCAAAACCAAACGGGCCATCCTGGCGCGCAATCACCTGGGTAAGATTCATCGTTTGCGCCGCCATCAAGCCGCCCACCAATGCAAAACCCATTGCGATTTCGTAGCTAACCACTTGCGCAGCCGAACGCATTGCGCCGATAAACGCGTACTTCGAATTAGATGCCCAACCGGCGATGATGACACCGTAGACACCCATCGACGTCATTGCCAGTACGACCAGCAACCCCGCATCGGCGTTGGCAACCACCCAGTTGGGTGTAAATGGAATAACTGCCCAGACCGCCATGGCTGGTGCCACCGATAGCGCAGGCGCCACCAGAAACAGCGCCTTGTTTGCACCGCTAGGGACAATCTGTTCTTTGAGTAATAGCTTGATCGCGTCCGCAATCGGCTGTAACAAGCCAAAAGGACCAACACGATTTGGTCCACGACGTACCTGCATCCAGCCGATTACCCAACGCTCGACCAACTGGAAATAAAGCACAAACAAGAGCAATGGAACAACCACCATCACGACCATCACTAGCGTTTTCGTCAACGCCCATGCCGGTGGACCCCAAGTCGCACCGAGTGTGGTGATGAAGCCCTGATTCAGGGTTTGAACGAGTGCGTCCATATTCGTCTCTGTTCGCCCCGTTATTCGGCCGCAGCGGCCATGGTTATTTTTTCCAGCGTGACGACACCGTACATCGGTCCCAGCGCTGAAGTTTCCGGCAATGCGGCTGCAACACGCACGCAGCCGGCGGCCAATCGCGCATCCAGCTTCGCTTGCATAATAACGGATGCATCGCCCTGGGTC
>JAJAYN010000532.1 GCA_026786225.1 Burkholderiales bacterium
CGGTATGGCGGTAAGGATCGAAGGCTACACGCCGCCATCGGACAAACGCATCAAGAAATTCGCCATCACGCCGGACCCGGGTGTCATTGAAGTCAATATTCATCCCTCATCCTCGTGGGCTGAACTCGTCGCAAACACCACGATACTTTATGAGGAAGCCCGCCTGTCGCGGCTGGGCACCGAAAAATTCATGCTCGATGGTCGCCATACCGGGACCGGCGGCGGTAACCACGTCACGGTCGGTGGATTGACACCTGCTGATAGTCCGATGCTTCGACGGCCTGACCTGTTGCGCAGCCTCATTACTTACTGGCAAAACCATCCCGCCCTGTCGTATTTATTTTCAGGTACCTTCATCGGTCCGACCTCTCAAAGCCCGCGCGTCGATGAAGCGCGACACGATTCGCTGTACGAACTTGAAATCGCATTCGAACAAATGGATGCCGAGGTTCTGGCGGGCAAAAGCCGGGACGCCGCCAAACCGTGGTTGGTTGATCGTCTGCTGCGCCATTTTCTTGTCGATCTCACTGGCAACACTCACCGCTCTGAATTTTCCATCGACAAGCTCTACTCTCCTGACGGCCCAACAGGACGGCTGGGACTGCTCGAATTCCGCGCTTTTGAAATGCCGCCGCACCCGCAAATGAGTCTCACGCAGACGCTTTTGTTGCGCGCGTTGATCGCCAGATTCTGGAAGACGCCCTACCGGGGAAACTTGATTCGCTGGGGCACCGAATTGCACGATCGCTTCATGCTGCCCTACTTTGTGGCCCACGATATGAAAAGCGTGGTCGATGATTTGGCGGCTGCCGGTTATCCCGTACAGTTTGACTGGTTCGCGCCCTTCCTGGAATTTCGCTTCCCGCGATACGGGACAGTGGCCTACCAGGGCGTCGAGTTGGAATTACGGCAAGCCATTGAACCCTGGCATGTACTCGGCGAAGAGATGGCCGGCAGCGGTACAGCCCGTTACGTCGACTCGTCACTTGAACGCATGCAGGTTCGGGTAACCGGGATGACGCAGCAGCGCCACGCGATTACCTGCAACGGGCGTGTCGTACCGATGACACCAACCGGCACGCCCGGAGAGTACGTCGCCGGTGTCCGCTATCGTGCCTGGGCACCGCCATCAGCGCTACACCCTACCATTGGCGTCCACGCACCACTGGTTTTCGATATCGTCGATACCTGGGCACGCCGCTCGGTTGGCGGCTGCACGTATCACGTCACGCATCCCGGCGGTCGATGTTACGACTATTTTCCGGTAAACGCTTTCTCCGCCGAAGCGCGACGTGTCGCGCGCTTCCATAAGATCGGCCATACACCGGGCCCGATGGATTTCAAGAAGGAAGGCCGAAATCCTGCGCACCCGTTCACACTGGATTTGCGTCGACAGCCCGATTTCGATAGTGCGCAAATGATGGCGATTCGTGCAGGCGATCAGTAGCAGCATCCCGCCTCGTGGCTGGCAAAACCCTAGCACTGGCGCGGCTCGTGGCGATAAATAGCCCTGAAAAGCCCGCCAATACTGGTGTTTCAGTTTACAAGCGGCGGCCTCCGAAGAATTCCCTCAATGGCAGGCCCAAAGCCTGCCATCTTGTTCATCCTTACTTGCCGAATGTGATGGCGCCTGCCTTCAACCCGACCTTGATCGTATCCTTCGCGGCAAATTTGCCCTCAAGCAACGCCTTCGACAGCGGGTTTTCGAGTTCCTGTTGAATCGCGCGTTTCAATGGCCTTGCACCGTATATGGGATCAAAACCGGCCTTGGCAATCTCGGCAAGCGCCTCATCACTGACGACGAGTCCGATCTCCATTGCAGCCAGGCGTTTTTCAAGCCGCTTCAACTGAATTTTTGCAATCGCCGCGATCTGCGCTTCGCTGAGCGCATGGAATACGACAATTTCGTCTATGCGATTGATGAATTCCGGGCGGAAATGGGTTTTCACGTCCCCCATCACGGCAAGCTTGATGACTTCGTAGTCGGATCCCGACATTGCCTGGATTTGGTGTGATCCCAGGTTTGACGTCATGACGATCACCGTGTTCTTGAAGTCTACCGTGCGGCCCTGACCATCGCTCATGCGGCCATCATCGAGCACCTGCAACAGCACGTTGAACACATCCGGATGTGCCTTTTCGACTTCATCAAACAGGATCACGCTATACGGCTTGCGCCGCACGGCCTCGGTAAGATATCCACCTTCGTCGTAGCCCACGTAGCCGGGAGGCGCACCGAGCAAACGTGCAACCGAGTGTTTCTCCATAAATTCGGACATATCGATGCGAATGAGGTGATCTTCCGAATCGAACATGAATTCGGCCAGCGCTTTACAAAGCTCCGTCTTGCCAACACCGGTTGGCCCCAGAAACAGGAACGAACCGTAGGGTCTGCTCGGGTCGCCGAGACCTGCACGTGAACGCCGGATCGCGTCAGATACCAGACGCACCGCTTCATCCTGGCCAACGACGCGCTTGTGCAAGTTGTCTTCCATTTTGATGAGCTTTTCGCGCTCACCCTGCATCATCTTCGATACCGGGATGCCGGTGGCACGTGATACGACCTCGGCGATTTCATCCGCC
>JAJAYN010000533.1 GCA_026786225.1 Burkholderiales bacterium
GGGGAGTGCGGCGCTGAAACCACACGACAAGTCCGTTACTTGCGTTCCTTCAACAACGCCAGCGCCTCATCGAGCCTGCGCTCAATGCCATGCAGCGCCGCCAACTGCGCCACCCTGAACTCGTTCTCCGAGATTGACGATGCCGCTGCCGCGCGCGGATCGCGGCCCTGCTGTTTGAGCGCATCGCGTGCTTCCAGAATGCGGTTGCGGAAATTATGTGCGTCGATGATGCCGGTGAGATGCATATCGTTGGCCTGCCCGGCACCGCTGCCGGCGGTTTCAAACTTGAGGGTGCTCAGGTGGAAGTGCCGGAGGATCGGGCCTTCAATAAACGTCACGTCCTGAATGTTTTCCAGCGGGATGGTTTTTTCCACTGTCACCAGGATGCCTTTGCGGTAACGCAATTTCTTCGCGTCCAGATGGCAATCCAGTTTGTCGAAATAGTGCCGCGCCCACCACTGACCGACACCCAATAGCCAGATGATGGCGAGCGGCAGGCCTATGATCGTGACAGCGAGAATGCAAGCGCCTTGCGCCACAAGGTAGGGGCGAATCAGCGGGTTGAATGCGGCGCGTGTGTCGGCCGTATCAGTTTCTTGGGGGGTAGTGTTCATGCGATTGAGCCAATTCGTTTGGCCGCGGCTACCCGGAAAGCGGGGCTGGTTGCTGCGATGGCAATGGTCTTATGCGTTGCAGGTATCATGGTTTCCTCCTGACAGGATTATGGCTCCAAGACTGCACTTTTAAGAAGGTCCTTTATTGACGGGCCTTTCAAGTCATTTGCGCTCTGCGAAGCCCGCCAATGCTTGAGTTTAATTTTTTGTGGACCGTCGAGACGCGTGTCGTACCGACTTCATGCATCGCGTTCTGCATTTCGTCGCTCACTGTTACCCTGCCTTTGCCGACTGGCGCTATTCTGCTTGTCATCGGTGGCGGATATTGCATCGAAAACTCAATAGGAGATGAACATGGATCTGGCTGACCAACTGCAAAAACTGCAAACGCTGCGCGAGCAAGGCGTTTTGACTGAAGATGAATTTGTTCTGGCCAAGAAGCGTGTGCTCGACGGTACGGCGACACCGGCAAATCATGAGCGTGCGCAGGCACACTCGAGCTCAATATTGAATCAGTTTCGGCTATCGACGACCGAAAAATGGATCGGGGGAGTTTGTGGCGGACTCGCAGCAATGACCAGCGTACCAGCCTGGTCGTGGCGAATCCTGTTCCTGCTGACCGCATTGCTGCACGGGATTGGGGTGCTGGTCTATATCCTGCTGTGGATTTTCGTGCCCGTCCAATCAGTCGTGGCCAATCGGGTTTCCGGCGTTGCAGAGGAAGTGGAGCAGGGCAGATGAAAAAAGGCGCGGCTATTTCGGCGGATCGAGCAGGACAGAATATTTCTGCAACAATCTGCCGCCGCGCCAGTTGAAATCAACCAACAGATCGAGCGTCGGTTCATTTATCGGTGACACAGTCGTCATGTTCAGGAACAACCTGCCATCCGCACGACGTTCGCCCGTTACACGCACTTGTCGCAGCAATGGCAAATACACAAGGCGTGCGGCTTGATAGTCTTCCGGACTGGCGATACGCGCCAGTATCCGCGCGAACTCCTCGGCCTGCATCGCAGTGACCTCCACTTCGGCTGATAGTGGTTGGCCGAGTGCAGATAGCACTTTAATACCGGAAAGCCCAACGGCACAGGCGCTTAGCGGAAGCCAAACGCAGATGGCGACGATAAATGAACTAATGCGTAATGACTTTTTCGCGCGATTCATGTCATGCACCTCACGTTTTACGTGTCTAAAAAATCATGGACTGCAATCACCGCGTACCGCTATTGTCGGCGCCCATTGAATATAGTCTTTTCAGGCCCGGCGCGACAACGCATCCTGCAACGCGTCCATGATTGCCTGAATCAGCGCAGCATCCTTGCTGGTGACGACCTTGATGTCGCGACCGCGCGAGGTGAGCACCACGCTTCGTCTGACTCTGCCCAGGCACAGCATTGCGCCGCCGACGATAAACGCGGCACCGGACACGATGAACACCGGGAAATTACTGAGTGCACCGGCGAAAAGTGCTGCCAAACCAACCAAAGCGAGTGGAATGCCGATGTGAGTATTGCGCTTTTCGACGTCTATTCTTACGCCGCTGATTTTCTTGATCGGAAAGGTCTCGAAGCCGGTCTCGAAACGTGTTTCGGTAATTTTAATATTGGCGCGTTCGAACAATATTTTGTTTGGTGCTGCCGCAGTCATCTGATTTCTTTCGTTTGAAGGCCGGGGCATCTGGCTCATGTATTATTGCCCCACTCCAGTCTGCTGGTTAGACAAAACGCAAGGATAACGCATGCCGTTTATTGGTTTGGGCCTCCACTTTTTGGTGGCTATTTTTTTCGCGGTTCACGTGATCAGAAAAGGCCGTCAGATGTATTGGCTGATCATTCTGTTTTCGTTTCCGCTGCTGGGTAGCCTGGTTTATTTTCTGGTGGAATTTCTGCCTGCCTTGCGTGTCGATCGCGGCCTAAAAAATGCGGCCTCAGCCGCAGTAAAAATATTTGACCCGACCAGAGAACTGCGCGCCGCCAAGGATGCATTTGAACTTACGCCCACTGCGCAGAACCAGATAAGGCTGGCGAATGCGTTACTTGATGCGGGTGAAACGGCAAAGGCGGTGGAACAGTTCGATCAGTGCATGAAGGGACCGTTCTCAAAAGACCCGGAAATTGCGTTGAGTGCGGCTAAGGCAAAACTGCTTGCGGACCAGCCGGTCGAAGCGGTGCACCTGCTTACGGACATCCGTGGCCGCAATGCCGGGTTCAGGCAAGAACAACTTTGCCTGCTCCTCGCGCAGGCACTCGCGGCAGCAGGAAAAGGCGCCGACGCAAGAATTGAATTCGAAGATGCCGTGAAGCGATTCGGCGGCGTGGAATCAAAGGCGGAGTATGCCGTGTGGTCCGCGACCGTGGGCGACGTGGATACCGCCAGGCGTCTGCAGAGCGAGTTGCAACAGACCTGGAAGCATTGGGACAAGCATGTGCGCTCGTTGCAAGCGCCGTTGTTCAAACGTGTTGACGCTGCAATTGCCTCGGCGGCCAATCGCTGACGCAAGATGATAAGAATAGGATGATCGACATGTATGAACTGAACCGGCGCAATACACTCGCGCAACGCATAATCGCTGCGCTAATGCCGCTTGCTCTGCTTGTATCTGCACTGTTGCCGACCGCCACTTTCGCGTGGGGCGCAGAGGGCCACCGTGTGACCGGTTTGGTTGCCGCTGAACTCCTGACGCCACGCGCGCGCATGCGAATAAACGACCTCATCCCAGGGGCCGACTTGGGCGATATCGCCAACTACATGGACTTGAACCGCAACACGCTCGCGCAGTTGATTCCGAATTCCGATAAGTGGCACTATGATAATCAACCGGTCTGCGGGTCGGCAAGTTTCGAGGAATATTGCCCGAACGGGGAGTGTGCGTCGGCGCGTGTGCCAGTGCTCGTCAAGATTCTGGCCGATTTCACCAATCCGCCGGAAATTCGCGCCATGGCCGCGCGCTTCCTGGTGCATATCGTCGGCGATATTCACCAGCCCCTTCATGCGGCAGACGATGGTGATGCCGGTGCCAATTTTAAAAACATCTTGTTGCCAGGTACGACAAATGTCCGGCGTCTACATTCGGTCTGGGACAGCGAATTCGTCAGACTCACGCTTCGTGGCAGTAGCGAGCGTGAGTTCGCGCAGCAACTGGTTAGTCGTTATAAGGCCAAGGAAGTACGCGAATGGCAGAAGTCGGATATCCGCGACTGGATGAATGAGTCCCATGAATTGAGCAAGTCTGTGACCTATGCGAAGTTGCCGAGCTTTGTTTGCCGCGAAGCATGGACCGCAACGCCGGTCGAGCTGTCCCAGGCTTACGTTAATGCCGCTATCGAAGTGATTCCCACGCAACTGGCCAAGGCAGGTACGCGCATCGCCGCGCTGTTGAACAGGGCGTTGGATCCAAATCCCTATGTCGAGGGACCCGCGCCCGTGGCACCACCGGTACGCAAGTAAACTTTATTGCTGCACTGGCATGGTCAGCGCTCAAGCGGATTGTTCAGCACCTGACGCGGGCCTGTTACTCGTTGGTCTTGTCGGCACCATTGGCACTGACGGTGTCGGGGCCCACTCCTGCAAGGTGGCTCATTATCCGACGAGCGATCATATTGAGCGGTTCCACCGTTTCTGCCGCGCCAATGTCGATAGCCTCCTTTGGCATGCCGAACACGATGGAGCTTGCTTCATCCTGGGCCAGCGTGAAGGCACCATTCTTGCGCATCGCCAACAACCCCTGCGCGCCATCCTTGCCCATGCCGGTCAGTATCACGCCGATTGCGTCGGCACCGGCTGATTCAGCTGCGGAATTGAACAGTACATCGACGGAAGGCCGGTGGAGATTTACGGCCGCGTCGCTGCCAATCTTGATGCCATAGCCGCGCGTCCCGAAGCGTTCCAGACGCAAATGAAAGCCGCCTGGCGCAACGTAAGCATGGCCCGGCAGGATGGGCTCATTGTCTTCAGCTTCTTTAACGGTGATCTTGCAGAGCCCGTCCAGCCGTTTGGCGAACAGCTTCGTAAAGGTCCCGGGCATATGTTGCGCGATCAGAATAGGTGGGCAGTCTTCGGGAACGGCGACAAGTATGTCTTTGAGCGCTTCAGCGCCACCAGTCGAGGCGCCCATCACGATGACGCGATTCTGCACAGTTGCAGCCTTGCCGAGCATCGGCAACACTTCATCGGCATCAACGGCACGATTGATATCCAGGGGCTCGATTTTGTCGCGCGCTGCATAAGCGCCACGAATTTTTTCGACGATCAACTGCGCGTAGTCATCGTCGGTTGTCTCGCCCGCGACGGGCTTGCCGACAAAATCCACTGCTCCCATCGCAAGCGCACGGAAGGCTATGTCCGAGCCTTCCTGCGTGTGTGACGAAAGCATGACGACCGGCATCGGCCGCACCCGCATCAGGCGCTTCAAGAAAGAGAGTCCATTCATGTTGGGCATCTCGATATCCAGTGTCAACACGTCCGGGTTCAGCGAGCGAATCATTTCACGCGCCACCAGTGGATCTGGCGCCGCGCCGACGACCATCATATCGGTCTGCTCGTTGATAATTTCCTTCAGGATATTTCGGATCAGCGCGGAATCGTCAACTACCAAAACTTTGATCTTCACTTGAATATCTCCACATCACC